>DASQXT010000457.1:0-44574 GCA_035639575.1 Geodermatophilus sp. | reverse complement strand
GTCTCCTTGCGGGCGGCCAGGCGCAGGTCCCAGTCCGCGATCCGGGACTCGAAGTCCTTGACCAGGTCGTCCCTGCCCTGCGCGAGCAGGGTCAGCGTGCCCGTGGTCGAGTTCGTCGTCTGCGTGGTCAGCGCCTGGAGGCGCTCACCAAGCGGACGACCAACGCGACCACGGGCACGCTGACCCTGCTCGCGCAGGGCCGGGAGACCCTGGTCAACGACTTCAAGTCGCGGATCGCGGACTGGGACCTGCGCCTGGCCACCCGCAAGGAGACGCTGACCCGCCAGTTCACCGCCATGGAGACGGCGCTGAGCTCGCTGAAGAACCAGTCCAGCTGGCTGGCCGGACAGCTCGGTTCGCTGTCCGGCTGAAGACGAGGCCCGCGCGGCCGATCCTCCTAGTACTCCCCCGCTTCCCCCAGGAGAACGCCTGATGAGCACCGCCTCCCTCCGTTCCCGCTACCTCGGCGACTCGGTCGCGACGGCGTCCCCCCAGCGGATCCTCGTGATGCTCTACGACCGGCTCGTGCTCGACCTCGAGCGCGCCGAGATGGCCCTCGACACCGGGGACCGCACCGAGGCCGCCGCGCAGATCCAGCACGCGCAGGACATCGTCTTCGAGCTCCGCGAGAGCCTGCGGGTGGACGCCTGGGAGGGCGGACCGCGGCTGGCCGCGCTCTACAGCTGGATGATCACCGAGCTGGTGCAGGCCGGCGTCAAGCGCGACCGCAACCGCGTCGCCGCCTGCCGGCAGATCGCCGAGCCGCTGCGCGACGCGTGGCGGCAGGCCGCCGCCACCCTCGCCACCTCCGGCACATGACTCCCGGTCGCCCCGCGGCGGCCGGGGGCGGGGACACGTCCCGCGACTGGGCCACCGTCCTCGACGAGCTCGAGGGCGAGGTGCTGGCCGCCGAGTCCACCCTCCGGTCCGACCGCGAGGACTTGATCGCCGCCTGGGGACGCCGGGCCGCGGACTGGGTCCCGCCCTCGCCGTCCCTGGGCCCGGTGCCCGAGGACCTCCGCGAGCGCGCCGCCCGGCTGCTGCAGCACCAGCTGGCCGTCGCCGAGGAGCTGGTCGAGCGGATCATCCAGTCCCGGCGGCAGCGCGACGTCGCCGCCCGGATGTCCTACGGCCCGCCCCGCCCCGTCCCCTCCTACATCGACCGGGCCCTCTAGCCCCGGCCCCGTCCAGGGTCCCGCCCCGAGCTCGCGAGGGGTGGGGAGGACGGGGTCCTCCTACCGAAGCCCCCCGGGCGCCGACACCGGCGCCGCGGGGGGCTTCGTCGTCCCTGGGGTCGGACGTGCCTCGCGAGGTCCGGAACGCACCGCGAGTCACAGTCGGCACGGCCACACCACCGGCGTACTCGCACCACTCCCGTGGGACCCGGTCGGTCAGGGGCCCGCCGGGCCGTGCCGATGAGTGCAGAGCACGGAAAGCGCACCTCTCGCCACGGATCGGCGAACCACTCACTCGCTCGCGAGTGTCTCCTGCGTACCCGGAGGCCGATCGTGTCCTGCTGCCCTGCCCGAGGAACCCCCCGGTGATCGGCGACGTCACCTCGTCGGCCCTGCACTCCGCCCTGACCGGGCTCGCCCAGCGCCAGCGGGTCACCGCCGACAACATCGCGAACCTGCAGACCCCCGGCTTCCTCGCCGGCCGCGTCGACTTCGAGACCGGCCTGCGTGGCGCTCTCGCGGGCGGTCAGACGCCGACCGCCACGACCGGCACGGTCCGCCGCTCCCTGGAGCCGACCCGGATGGACGGGAACAACGTGAACCTCGACGCCGAGACCGTCATCGCCACCGAGACGGGGCTGCGCTACCAGCTGGCGCTCAACGCCCTCGGCGGCAAGTACGACGTCCTGCGCACCGCCCTGCGGACGGCCTGACCGTGAGCGAGCTCGCGAGCGAACCGATGAACGGAGCCACCGTGCGCATGCCACTGACGGGCGCCAGCGAGGAGGGGGCATGAGCACCTTCGACTCGCTCGGCATCTCCGGCTCCGGGCTGCTCGTCCACCGCAAGTGGCTGGACGCCGTCTCGGACAACATCGCCAACATCAACAACGTCACCTCGACCGACCAGGACGCGTTCCAGGAGCGGCTGATCGTGGCGCAGGCCGTCGACTACGGCTCCGGCGAGGGCGGCGTCCGCGTGGCCCGGGCCGAGTACGGCAGCGCGGAGGGCCGGATGGTCTACGAGCCGGACCACCCGCTCGCCGACGCCAACGGCTACGTGAAGTACCCGGACATCGACCTGGGCGACCAGATGACCCAGCTGATCATGGCGCAGCGCGGCTACCAGGCGAACCTCGCCGTCGTCGAGCGGGCCACCACCGCCTACCAGGCCGCACTCCAGCTCGGGAAGGGCTGATCGGTGGCCGAGCTTGCGAGGACACGGATGAACAGAGCACCTCAGGGCATGCGCCCGACGAGCGCCAGCGAGGAGGGGGCATGACCTCGCCGATCGGCGGCATCTCGTTCCCCACGGCGATCACCGGCCTGTCCGGGGTCACCGGCGCGGCGGCCACTCCGGACGTTCCGCAGACCACCGCGGCCGGCGGCGACGGCTTCGCCTCGGCCCTGGTGTCCTCGCTGGAGGAGCTGCAGGCCAAGCAGTCGACCTCCGACGGCCTCGCCGTCCAGGCCGCCACCGGCGACCTGCGTGACGTGCACGACTACATGATCGCGGCCAACGAGGCCAAGCTCGCCACCGACATGGTCGTGACCATCAAGAACAAGGCCGTCGAGGCCTTCACCGAGATCATGAGGATGCCGGTCTGATGCCTGCTGCCCTCGCCGGGCCGCTGGAGCGGATCCGCTCCGCGCTCTCCACGATCAGCCTCGGCCAGAAGGTCGTCATCGGCCTGCTCGGTCTCGGGCTGGTCCTCGGCGGGTTCTTCTTCTACCGGTGGATCACGGCCCCCACCTACGCCCCGCTGTTCTCGAACCTGGCGTCGACCGACGCGTCGGCGATCGTCGACGAGCTCAACGCGGCCGGCGTCTCCTACGAGCTCGCCGACGGCGGCGGGACGATCATGGTCCCGAACGAGCAGGTCTACGACCTGCGGCTGTCGATGAGCGGCAAGGGCCTGCCCGCGGGCAACGACACCGGGTACGCGCTGCTCGACGAGCAGGGCATCACCACCAGCGAGTTCCAGCAGCAGGTCACCTACCAGCGGGCCCTGCAGGACGAGCTGTCGGCCACCCTGGAGGCGCTGGAGGGGGTGCGCACCGCCGTCGTCCACGTGGCCCTGCCCGAGGAGGAGGTGTTCGCCTCCGACGAGGCCGAGCCCACCGCCTCGGTGCTGCTCGACCTGGCGCCGGGCACCACCCTGGACAGCGGCCAGGTGCAGGCGGTGACCAACCTGGTCTCGTCGAGCATCGAGGGCATGGACCCCGACCAGGTCACCGTCGCCGACGCCACCGGCACGGTGCTGTCGGCGCCCGGCCAGGGCGTGACCACCGCGGCCGGCGACGCCCGCTCGCAGCTGGAGCAGGACTACGAGGACCGGCTGGCCGCCAACGCGCAGGCCGTCCTCGACCCCATCCTCGGCCCCGGCCGCGCCAAGGTGTCGGTCCGGGCCGACGTGGACCTCGACCAGCGGAGCACCACCTCGGAGACGCACACCTACGAGCAGGGCACCCCGCCCATCTCGGAGAGCACGACGACCGAGCAGTACACCGGCAACGGCGCCGCGGTCGGCGGCATCCTCGGCCCGGAGAACCAGGCCGACGCCGGGGCCGGCACCGGGGACTCCACGTACAACAAGGAGTCCACGACCGCGAACAACGCCGTCGGCACGACGACGGAGACCGTCGAGGGCGCGCCCGGGCGGATCAACCGGCTCACCGTCTCCGTCGTCATGGACGACACCGTCGCCGGCAACCTGAACCAGGCGCAGATCCAGCAGCTCGTCGGCAACGCCGTGGGCCTGGACGTCGCCCGCGGGGACGACATCACCGTCGCCTCCATGGCCTTCGACACGACCGCCGCCGACGCCGCCGCCGCCGAGCTCCAGGCCGCCCAGGAGGCCGAGAAGCAGGCCCAGATGTGGTCGCTGATCCGCACCGGCGGCATCGCCCTGGGCATCGCCCTGCTCGTCCTCGTCGTCTGGCTGCGCTCGCGGCGCAAGCAGGACGACGAGGAGGAGGACTACGAGGCGCTGGAGCTCGCCGACGACGTGATGGCCGAGCTCGACCGGATCCGCATCGAGAGCACGCGGGCCATGCCGGCCGTCGACGACGCCACCCGCGAGCTGGAGGCCGCCGAGCGGGCCCGGGTCCGCGGCGAGATCTCCACGATGGTCAGTGAGAAGCCGGATGAGGTGGCCGCCATGCTGCGCGGCTGGCTGAGCGAGAGCGGTGTGAAGTCGTGACCCTGGCGTCCGTCGAGCAGATGGTCGGCATGGCCCCCGCGGCCGCGCAGACCGCCGTCCTCCCCGCGGTGCGGGAGCGCAGGGAGCTGCCGGGCCTGCGCAAGGCCGCGGTGTTCATCGCGCAGCTGTCCAAGGAGGAGGCCGGCGCGCTGCTGGCCAAGATGCGCCCGCGCGAGGTCGAGATGGTGACCCGCGAGCTGATGAAGCTCGGCTCGGTCGAGCCCGACGACGTCGACGGCGTCCTGGAGGAGTTCCACGACCTCATGACCGCCCAGCGGTTCGTGGGGCGCGGCGGCGTCGAGTTCGCACGCGAGATCCTCGCGGCCGGCCTCGGCGAGGACAAGGCCGACGGCATCCTGTCCCGGCTCAACGTCGTCTACACCGAGGTGCCCTTCGCCTCGCTGCGCAACGCCGACGTCCGCCAGCTGGTCACCTTCCTCAAGGACGAGCACCCGCAGGTCATCGCGCTGGTGCTCGCCCACCTGACCGCCGCCCAGTCGGCCGAGGTCCTCTCCGGGTTCGCGCCGGAGCAGCAGGCCGCCGTCGCACACCGCATCGCGACCATGGACCGCACCTCCCCGGAGATGGTGCGCCTGGTCGAGGAGGAGCTCGGCCGCCGGATGGGGTCGCTGCTCGCCCACCAGGACATGAGCACCGTCGGCGGCGTCGAGACCCTCGTCGAGATCATCAACCGCTCGCCGCGGCCGACCGAGCGCTCGATCCTCGAGTGGCTCGACAGCACCGACCCGGAGCTGGCCGAGCAGGTCCGCGCGCAGATGTTCGTCTTCGAGGACATCGTCACGATCGACGACCGCTCCCTGCAGCTGGTGCTGCGCGAGGTGGAGGCCAACGACCTGGCCACCGCGCTCAAGGGCGTGCGCCCCGATGTCCGCGACAAGGTGGTCCGGAACCTCTCCGAGCGTGCCGCCGAGAACCTCGCGGAGGAGATCGAGCTGCTCGGCCCGGTCCGCACCCGCACGGTCGAGGAGGCGCAGGCCAAGGTCGTCGGCGTCATCCGCACCCTCGAGGAGCAGGGCGTGCTGACCATCTCGCGCGGCGGTGACGATGAGTTCGTCGCCTGACGTCAGCCGCGGGAGCATCGCAGCGAGCGCCAGCGAGCGAGGAGCGGACCGGGGCGCGCAGTCAGGCCGTCGGACATCGCCTGAGCGGTCCACGCGGGAGTCGGCGCTGCTGCGCGGCGGCACCGCCGCGCAGGCCGCGCCGCGTGCGCCGTACACCCGCGCGGTGCCGGTCCCGCCGCAGCCGACCGGCGAGCGGCGGACGACGGTGCGCCGGGCGGCCGACGCGCCGGTGCCCAACCGGACGTCGTTCCGGCTCGGCGACGTCTACGCCGAGGAGCTGGCCCGGCTGCGCGAGCACGCCCGCCAGGAGGGGTACGCCGCCGGCCACGCCGAGGGCTGCACGGCCGCGGCGACCGTGGTGGCCGAGGCCGAGCGGGCCGCCGAGGCTCGGCTGGCCGAGGTCCAGGCCCGCTGGGAGCGGCGGATGGTCTCGGCCACCGCAGCGCTCGGCGCGGCGGTCACCCAGCTCGAGCAGGCTGCGCTGCCGGTCGCCGAGGACGTGCGCGACTCGGTGATCACCATCGTGCTGACTCTCGTCGAGGACGTGCTGTGCCGCGAGCTCGCGCTGGCCGACTCCCCCGTGGTGGACGCCGTCCGCCGGGCGCTGACGCTGTGCCCGGCCGACGCGCCCACCGTCGTCCGGCTGCACCCCGACGACCTCGCCGAGCTGCCCGCCGAGGCCCTGGCCGAGCTGCCGGACACGGTGCGGGTGGTCGGCGACCTCTCCGTCGAGCGGGCGGGCGCCGTCGCCGAGACCGGTCCCACCCGCGTCGACGCCCAGCTGGGCGCCGCGCTGGAGCGGGTGCGGGCGGTGCTGGCACCGTGAGCGAGCTCGCGAGCTCACGCGGAGGCACAGCACCCTGGGTCGTGCGGCCGACGAGCGCCAGCGAGGAGGACGCGTGACCCTCGGCCTGCTCGACCGCGCCCGTGCGGCGGCCCGCCCGCAGGTGACCGGCTCGGTCGTCGGCGCGATGGGCCTGACCCTCTCCGTCGAGGGCGTCGTCGCCGCCGTCGGCGACCTGGTGGAGATCAACCCGTCGCCGCGCGGCGGCCTGCTCGCCGAGGTGGTCGCCGTCTCCCGGGAGCGGCTGACCTGCATGCCGCTCGGTGAGCTCTCCGGCGTGCACGCCGGCGCGCGGGTCCGCGCCACGGGCATGCCGCTGCAGGTGCCGGTCGGCGAGGCGCTGCTGGGCCGGGTGCTCGACGGCCTCGGCCGGCCGGTCGACGGCGGCCCGCCGCTGGACCGGTCCCTGGAGTGGGTCGACCTGGCCAGCGAGACCCCGCACGCGCTGGCGCGCACCCGCGTCGAGGAGCCGCTGACCTCCGGCGTCCGGGTGCTGGACACGATGGTGCCCCTGGGCAAGGGCCAGCGGCTGGGCATCTTCGCCGGCTCCGGCGTGGGCAAGTCGACGCTGCTGGCCCAGATCACCCGCGGCACCGACGCCGACGTCCGGGTCATCGGCCTGATCGGCGAGCGTGGTCGCGAGGTGCGCGAGTTCCTCGAGGAGAACCTCGGCGCCGACGGCATGGCGCGCACCGTCGTCGTCGTCGCGACCTCCGACGAGCCGCCGCTGGTGCGGCTGAAGGCGGCGTTCGTCGCCACCCGCATCGCCGAGGGCTTCCGCGACCAGGGCCGCGACGTGCTGCTGATGATGGACTCGATCACCCGCACCGCGATGGCCCAGCGCGAGGTCGGCCTGTCGGCGGGCGAGCCCCCGGCGACCCGCGGCTACCCGCCGAGCGTCTTCGCGATGATGCCCAAGCTGCTGGAGAAGGCCGGGACGGCGTCGGTCGGCTCGATCACCGGCCTCTACACCGTGCTGGTGGACGGCGACGACCACAACGAGCCGATCGCCGACACCGCCCGCTCCATCCTCGACGGCCACGTGGTGCTCACCCGCAAGCTCGCGACCGCCGGCCACTTCCCGGCGATCGACGTGCTCGAGTCGATCTCCCGCGTGGCCACCGCCGTCGTCCCGCCGGCGCAGATGGCCGACGCGCGCGAGGTGCGCCGGCTCATGGGCGCGCTGCGCGACGTCAAGGAGCTCATCGAGATCGGCGCCTACCAGGCCGGCACCGACCCGCTGGTCGACCGCGCCCGGCAGCTGGCGCCGGCCATCGAGGCGTTCCTGCAGCAGCCCACCGGCGAGCTCACGCCCGCCGGTGACTCCTGGGCCTGGCTGAACCGCATCGTCCGCTCGTGAAGCGGGCCGCCTTCCGGCTGCAGCCGGTCCTGGAGCTGCGCCGCACCCAGGAGCGCACGGCCGCGCTGGCCGCGGCCGAGGCCGCGCGTGCCGCCGCCGACGCCGACCGCCGCGCCACCGAGGCCGAGGCCGCGGTCGCCGCGGTGCTCCCCACGGGCCCGGTCTCCCCCGGGGCCTTCGCCGCCGCCATGGTGCTCGGCCGGCTGGCCGCCGAGGACGCCGCCGCGGCCCGGGCGCTCGCGACCGCGTCCGCCGAGCAGGCCGAGCTGGTCCGCGCGGCCTGGACGTCGGCCGCGCAGCGCACCAAGGGCCTCGAACGACTGCGAGAACGACACCTGCAGGCGGTGCGACTGGCCGAGCAGGCTGCCGAGGAGAGGACCGTGGACGACCTCGTCACCGGCCGCTCCGGCCGCCGCACCCGCACCGACGGGGAGGCGGCGTGGACGGACTGACCGCGGTGCAGTCCCGGATCAGCGAGATCCAGGCCCGCTTCCTCGTCGCGCCCCGCCCGGCGGCCTCCGCCGACTGGACCGCGGCCGCCGCCGCCGCCGGGCTCACCGGCACCGGCGCGACCGCCGCGGCGACCGCCACCGGCGGCGCCTCGTCGGGCAGTGCCCTCGAGGACAGGGCCGTCGCCGAGGCTCGCAAGTACCTCGGCGTCCCCTACCTGTGGGGCGGCACCGACCCGGCCAAGGGCCTGGACTGCTCCGGCTTCACCAAGCTCGTCTACGGCAACCTCGGCGTCGACCTGCCGCGCACCGCCTCGCAGCAGGCCACCGCCGGCACCGCGGTCGCCTCGCTGGCCGACGCCCGCCCCGGCGACCTGGTGTTCTTCGACCACTCCCCGGGCCGCCCCGGGATCGACCACGTCGGCATCTACGTCGGCGACGGCAAGATGATCGCCGCCCCGCAGGAGGGCGAGGTCGTCAAGGTCCAGGACGTCGGCACCCCCTCGGTCATCCGCCGCGTGCTGCCGGCCGGGTCGGCGTCCGCGGTGCCCGGGACGGTGGGCGGCGCGTCGCTGTCCGGCGTGCCGTACGCCGACCTGTTCACCCGGGCCGGCAGCCGGCACGGCGTCGACCCGGCGCTGCTCGCCGCGGTGGCGCAGCAGGAGTCCGGCTTCGACGCCTCGGCGGTCTCCCCCGCCGGCGCGCAGGGCCTCATGCAGTTCATGCCCGCGACCGCCCGGGGTCTCGGCGTCGACCCGTTCGACCCGGCCTCGGCCGTCGATGGAGCGGCCCGCTACCTCGCCGACCTGACCCGGCAGTTCGGCTCGACCGAGCTGGGCCTGGCCGCCTACAACGCCGGGCCCGGCACCGTCCGCCGCTACGGCGGCATCCCGCCCTACTCCGAGACCCAGGACTACGTGCGCAGCGTGATGAGCAAGGCAGAGACCCTCCGATGACGACGCCCCTGGTGATGACCGCACCGGCGCCCGCGCCGGCCGCTCCGTCCTCCCCCACCCACTCCTCGGCCGCGACCGACGGCCCCGGCAGGGCCGAGCGCTTCGCCAGCGCCCTGGACGACGCCCGGGACGACGCGGTGTCGCGCGGGCAGGACGGTCCGCGCGGCCGCGAGCGCGCCACGGAGACCGACGGCGCCGCCCAGCCGGCCCCCGAGGCCCCGGACGGTGGGCAGCCCGCCCCCGAGCAGCCCACCGCCGAGCCCGCCGTCTCGCCCGCGGGCATGCCGCCGGCGCTGTGGGCGCTCCTCACCGGCATCGGCCCGGCCGCCGCCGGACTGGCGAACGCCGCCGAGCAGGCGGTCGCCGGCTCCGCGGTCGTCCCGGTGGCCGACGCCGTCGCGGCCGGCACCGCGGTCCCGCCACCCCTCGTCGCTGGCAGCGTCCCGGACGGCGTCCCGGCGGCGGTACCGCACACCGACGTCCCCGCGCCCGTCCCGACCGACCTCCCGGCGAGTGCGGTCCCCGTCCCGGACGCGCCGACGGCCGTCGCCGTCCTGCCCGTCGCTCCCGGGCCGACCCCGGCGACCGCTCCGGCCGACCCGCTCCCGGGGGTCCCCGTCGTGCTGGCCGCCGCGGACGCGCCCACGGCGCCGACGGCGCCGACGGCGCCGGAGCTCGTGGCCCCCGAGACCGTCGTCCCGCTCCCCCAGCCGGCCGCCACCCCGGCTCCGGCCGAGGGCGCTGGCGCCGACGCCGACGCCGACGCCGGCGCGACCCCCGACCAGGACGCCCCGGCGCCCGCCTCGGCCCCCACCGCCGCGCCGACCGCCGCGGTGCCCGCTCCCGCCGTCCCGGCGGCGACCCCGGTCGCGGCCGCGGAGCCGGCCGCCCCGGCGGCACCGCCGGTCGCCGGTCAGGTCGCGCAGCACGTCGCCGTCCTGCGCTCCGCTCCGGACGGCACGCACACCATGACCCTGGTGCTGACCCCCGAGACCCTCGGGCCGGTCGAGGTCCAGGTGACCCTGAACCAGGGCTCGGTCGACCTCGCGCTCAAGAGCGCCACCGAGGCCGGCCGCGCCGCGCTGCTCGACGCCCTGCCCGACCTGCGCCGCGACCTGGCCAGCGCCGGGCTGACCTGCACCAACGCCTCGGTCGACCGGGACGCCGGCGCGTCGTGGGCCTCGGCCCAGCAGCACGCCGCCGGTGACCGGGCCGGCCGGCAGGGGCAGCCCGACGGCCGCGGCCGGTCGTGGCTGCGCGGCACCGAGGCCGACCCGGGCCGCCCCGCCCCCGGGACCACCGCCATCCCGTCGTCCGGCCTGGACGTCCGGGTCTGAGAGGAGCGACCGACCGATGACCAGTCCCCTGTCCGGGGTGGGCGGCGCCGCGAGCACACCCGCCACCAGCACGGTGACCCGCACCGACCAGATGGGCAAGGACGTGTTCCTGCAGCTGCTGGTCGCCCAGATGCGCTACCAGGACCCGAACAGCCCGGCGAGCACCACCGAGTTCATGTCGCAGACCGCGACGTTCACCCAGGTGGAGAAGCTCGAGGAGATCGCCGCGCAGAACGCCTCCCTGGTGGCGATGCAGCGCTCGCTGTCCGCCGGCGCCCTCGTCGGCCACACGGTGAGCTACACCGGCGAGGACGGCAGCACCAAGACCGGCACCGTCGGCTCGGTGAAGATCACCGGCGACGAGCCCAGTGCGGTCGTCGACGGCGTCGACGTCCCGCTCGGCCGGCTCACCGAGGTCTCGCTGCCCGCCACGAGCTGAGTACGGACCCCCTTGCCCCCCACCGTTCGCACGCTCACGGCGGGGCCCTGCAAGGGGGCCACCCCTGATCACCCTGTTGAGAGGAGCACCCCGTGCTGCGTTCCATGAACTCCGCGATCGCCGGTCTGCGCGCCCACCAGACCAAGCTCGACGTCACCGGCAACAACATCGCCAACGTCAACACCGTCGGCTACAAGAGCAGCACGACGGTCTTCGAGGACACGCTGTCCCAGGTCATGCGCAACGGCTCGGCGCCGACGGCGCAGGCCGGTGGCACCAACCCGGCCCAGGTCGGCCTCGGCGTGAAGGTCGCCGGCATCACCACGAACTTCGAGCAGGGCTCGGCCCAGAACACCGGCCGCTCGACCGACTTCATGATCAGCGGCGACGGCTTCTTCATCACCCAGGCCGGCAACGAGCAGCTCTACACCCGCGCCGGCTCGTTCAGCTACGACGCCTCCGGCAACCTCGTCACCCCGGACGGCGCCCAGCTGCAGGGCTGGATGGCGACCGACGGCGTCGTCGACACCAACGGCCCGATCCGGCAGCTGACCGTCCCGTTCGGCGACGTCATGCAGCCCACCGAGACCGACAACGGCGCCGTCGTGGGCAACCTGTCCAGCACGACGGCCACCGGCACCGGCGTGCAGACCCAGATGACCATGTACGACGCCCTGGGGACGGCGCACCAGATCAGCCTGTCGTTCACCAAGACCGCCGACAACACCTGGAACGTCGTCGCCCGGGACGAGAAGGAGAACGTCCTCGCCAGCACCGCCGGCCCGCTGGCGTTCGACCCGGTCGCGGGCACCCTGCCGCCCGCCTCGCGGACCTTCCAGATCACGCCGAACGCCTCCATGGCCGGCAGCTGGCCCGGCCAGATCACCATCGACCTGGCCGACCTGCGCCAGTTCGGCGGCCCGTCCGGCCTGACGCCGGCGCGCGTGGACGGCAACGCGATGGGCAGCCTGCAGTCGATCTCGCTCAGCGGCGACGGCACGGTCATGGGCGTCTACTCGAACAACCTGCGCGAGCCGATCGGCAAGCTGGCCCTGGCCACCTTCGCCAACCCCGCCGGCCTGGCGAAGGCCGGCAACAGCTCCTTCCGGGTCGGTGACAACTCCGGGCAGCCGGCCATCGGCGAGCCCTCCGGTGGCGGCCGCGGCTCCCTCATCGCCGGCGCGCTGGAGATGTCCAACGTCGACCTGGCCGAGGAGTTCACCGGGCTCATCGTCGCCCAGCGCGGGTTCCAGGCGAACAGCCGCGTCATCACCAGCTCCGACGAGGTGCTGCAGGACCTGGTGAACCTGAAGCGGTAAAGGACCCTCCTGCCCCCCACCGCTCGCAGGCTCGCGGCGGGTCCCTGCAGGAGGGCCGCCCTCCACGGGCGCCGTACGGCCCGGCCTCTCGTTCGCGGGGGCCGGGCCGTCGGCGTCCGGAGCCCCGGCGTCCTCGCAGGTCACATGGCTCACCCGCGCGGGTGAGGCGCCCTGTTCGGCTCAAGGCGCGCCCGCGCCGGGCCGAAGACAACTGCAGACCGGCAGCCCGCCCGAGCGGTCGCCGACATCCCCTCCCCGATCGAGCAAGAGGACCTGCCGTGATCCGTGTGACGCGCCTGAACGGAGAGCGGTTCGCGCTCAACCCCGACCTCGTCGAACGGGTCGAGGGCCACCCCGACACCGTCGTGTTCCTGGTCGACGGCACCAAGTACGTCGTCTCGGAGAGCGTGGAGGAGGTCCTCGTGGAGATCCGCGAGTACCGCGCCAGCATCCTGGCCACCGCCTACGAGATGGACCGCGGCACCTACCGCTCGCCGTCCCGTCCGGAGCAGGCCGAGGCGAGCGCCGCCGTCGTCCCCTTCCCGGCCCGCGAGGAGCGCTGAGCCCGTGGATCCCGCCACCCTGATCGGGTTCGTCGTCTCGCTGGTCGCCCTCCTGGTCTTCATGGTCCTGGAGGGCTCCGACCCGATGTCGCTGCTGGCCCTGCCGGCCATCGTGCTGGTCATCGTCGCCACCTTCGGCGCGGCGATGGCCAGCCAGACGATGAACGACCTCAAGAAGCTGCCCGGCTGGTTCAAGATGGCCGTGATGCCGGCCAAGGTCCCGCCGGCCACCGACCAGATCCAGACCCTGGTCAGCCTGGCGGAGAAGGCCCGCAAGGAGGGCCTGCTCGCGCTCGAGGCGCAGGTCAAGGCGATCGAGGACCCGTTCCTCAAGCGCGGCCTGCAGATGGGCATCGACGGCACCGACCCGGAGGAGCTGCGCGCCGTCCTCGAGAGCGAGATCGCCGCCAAGAAGGCCGAGGACAAGGTCGCCGCCAAGTTCATGAACGCGATGGGCGGCTACGCGCCGACCATCGGCATCGTCGGCTGCATCGTCGGCCTGATGAACGTGATGGCCAATCTCAACGAGCCGTCGTCCCTCGGCCCGATGATCGCCGCGGCGTTCGTCGCCACGCTCTGGGGCGTCATGGCCGCCAACTTCTGGTTCCTGCCGATGGGCGCCAAGATCCTGCGGGTCAGCGAGCTGCAGGCCGCGCAGATGGAGCTGCTGGTCGAGGGCATCACCGAGATCCAGGCCGGCACCAGCCCGCGCGCCGTCCGGCTCAAGCTGACCTCCCTCATCCCGCCCAGTGAGCTGGCCAAGGAGGCCGCGTGAGCGAGCGTGCGAGCTCACCCGTGAGTAGGGCGAGCCTGCGAAGCGGTCCGACGAGCGCCGGCGAGGAGGACCGATGAGCTCCGGCGGCCACGGCGGCCGCCGCCGGGCGAAGAAGCACGAGGAGGAGGAGCACGAGAACCACGAGCGGTGGATGGTGTCCTACGCGGACATGCTGACGCTGCTCTTCGTGCTGTTCGTGGTGCTCTTCGCGATGAGCCAGGTCGACAAGGAGAAGTTCGCCGCCCTCGCGCAGGGCCTGTCCGAGAGCCTCGGCGGCCCGATCACCGTGCAGCCCGGGCCGACGCCGGAGGGCTCGGTGCTCGACGGCCTGCCGGGCGCGATCGACATCGCCTCGGCGATCGCCCCCGACCAGACGGTCCAGGAGGCGGAGGTCGACGCCGCCGCGGCCCAGGCCGCGCTCGCCGAGGCCCAGCAGGTCGCGGCCGAGGCGCAGGCCGAGTACCAGGAGCTCTCCGACGTGCAGGAGCGGATCGAGGCCGCGCTGGCCGCCGCCGGCCACGCCGGTGCGGCGCGCTTCGAGATCGACGAGCGCGGGCTGGTCGTGCACATCGTGGCCGACCAGGTCCTGTTCGACGCCGAGCAGGCGGTGCTGCGGCCCGAGGGCCGGCAGATCCTCGACGCGATCGCCCCCACGCTGCTCGACGTGCCCAACGACCTCGGCATCGAGGGCCACGCCAACCACCTGCCGGTCACCCCCGGCGGCCCGTGGCCCTCGAACTGGGAGCTGTCGGCCTACCGCGCGACCACGGTCGTCCGCTACCTGACCGGCGACGGCGTCCCGGGGACCCGGATGGTCGCCAACGGCTACTCCGACACCCGGCCGCTGGTCCCGGCGAGCGACCCGAGCTCCATCACCGTCAACCGCCGCGTCGACGTGGTGGTCCTGTCCGACGCCTCCGCCGAGGCCAAGGAACTGCTCCCCGGCATCGCCGCCGGGACCACCGACGCCGGCACCCCCCAGGAGGACACCCATGGCTGACAAGAAGAGCAAGAAGGACGAGACCCCCGAGGACGACGAGGCCACGGGTGGCGGCAGGAAGAAGCTGCTGGTCGTCGGCCTGGTCGCGGTGCTCGCGATCGCCGGTGCGGCGTACTTCTTCCTGTTCGCCGGCAGTGGTGAGGCCGAGGCGGCCGCGGAGCCCGAGCACGGCGGGTACACCGCGCTGGAGCCGGTCGCGGTGAACCTCGCCGGCGGCGGCTACCTGAAGATCGGCATCACGCTGGAGTACACGGCGGCCGCCGCCGGCGGCGGGCACGGCAGCGGCGGCGTCGACGGGTCCAAGGCCCTCGACCTGCTGATCTCGACCTACTCGCAGGCCCAGCCGGCCGACGTCGTGGGCGCCCGCGAGGCGCTCAAGGAGGCCCTCGAGCAGAAGATCGTCGAGGCCTACACCGAGGACGGCGTCCCGATGGTCATGCACGTCTACCTCACCCAGTACGTCACCCAGTGACCCCCGGGGCGCCCCTCGGGGAGCCCCTCCGGCACCACCCGCCACACCCGTCCGCCCTGACCGGCAGCGCCCCGCGCCGCCGGTCAGGGCGGAGTCGTTCCCCGCCGATGAACCTGGCGTGACCCGCCCCGAGAACGGAACCGCCCCCACCGGGCGCAGCCGCCGCGGCGAACCCCGCACCTACGACTTCCGCCGCCCCACCAAGCTCTCCCGCGAGCACGTACGGGTGCTGCAGATCGCCCAGGAGGCGTTCGCCCGGCAGACGACGACGGTCCTCACCACGATGCTGCGGGCCGGCGCGCGACTGGAACTGCTCGGCATCGAGCAGCACTCCTACGACGACTACGTCGCCTCGCTGCCCGACCCGTGCTTCATCGCGACCTTCACGATCGAGCCGCTGGCCGGCAAGGGCGTGCTCGCCTACCCGCTCGACATCGCGATGGCCGCCGTCGACCACATGCTCGGCGGCTCGGGTGCCGCGGACCAGCCGGACCGACCGATGACGGTCATGGAGACGGCGATCACCAACCACCTGCTCACCCGGCTGCTGCAGGAGTTCGCCGGCGCCTTCACGCACATCGTCGAGCTGCAGCCCGAGCTCAGCGAGGTCGAGTACAACCCGCAGCTGGCCCAGGCCGCGTCCGGCTCGGACACCGTCATGGTGGCCTCGTTCACCATCGGGATCGGCGGGCGCACCGGCGAGGCCACGCTGGTGCTGCCGTTCTCCTCCTTCCAGGTGCCGCTGAACAACGCCGCCTCCCCGCAGCTGTCGGAGTCGGCCCAGGCCAAGCGGCGGCGCGCCTTCGAGGCCCTCAACGAGCGGCTCACCCACGTGCCGGTGGACGTCGGCGTGCGGTTCACCCCGCTCGAGGTCTCCTCCGAGGACCTGCTGTCCCTCGCGGTCGGTGACGTGCTGCTGCTGCGCCACCCGCAGGACGCGCCGCTCGAGGTCACCACCAACGACGTGACCTTCGCCTACGCGATCGCCAGCAACCACCGCCGCCGGCTGGCCGCCGCCATCGTCCCCACCCCGGCCACCTCCCAGAACCCAGCCCAGAAGGACACCGCATGACCGCCACCGTGGACCACTCGCAGGCATCCGAGACCGTGATCGCCGTCGTGGCCTCCGCCGCCCGGGCCGCGGCCGGGCTGGTGCCGGCGACGGCCGAGCTCGTCCCCGGCGCGCCGGTCAGCGACCCGGACGCCGTCCTGGCGCCGGCCACGGCCGCCGCCGCGGTCGCGGCGCGGCTCGCCGGCGAGGTGAGCGGGGACGTCGTCCTCGTCCTCTCCGCCGAGGTCGTCGACGCCCTCGCCAACTCCCCCGTCGGCCCGATGGACGTCGCCACCGCGCTGCGCCCGGCCCTCGAGGCCGCCGCGGCCACGCTGGGCCGGGTGCGCGTCGACGCCGAGCGCACCGAGGACCCGGACACCGCGATGGACGGGCTGCGGGACAAGGGCATGTTCGTCGCCGTCCCGCTGATGGGTGCCGGCGGCACGGTCGAGGCGGTGTTCGCGCTGCAGGTGACGCTGCCCCAGGCGCGCACCCAGCGCGGCAGCCTGGACCTGCTGCGGCACGTGGCCATGGAGGTCACCGTCGAGATCGGCCGCACCCGGATGACCGTCGGCGAGCTGCTCTCCCTGCACCCCGGCGAGGTGGTCGAGCTCGACCGCGCCGCCAGCGCCCCGGCGGACCTGCTGGTCAACGGCACGCTGATCGCCCGCGGCGAGGTCGTCGTCGTCGACGAGGACTTCGGCCTGCGGATCAGCGAGATCATCACCGACGCCGCCGCCACCGAGATCGGGGGTCAGCAGGCATGACCTGGATGGTCGTCCGGCTGGTGCTCTCGCTGGTCTTCATCGGCGCCGTCCTCTGGTTCGCCGCGCGGTTCGCGCAGAAGCGCGGCCTGGGCCAGGGCAACGGCCTCATCGAGGTCGTCGCCCGGCAGCGCATGGGGCGGGCCAGCAGCGTCAGCGTCGTCCGCATCGCCGACCGCGTGCTGGTCGTCGGCTCCACCGAGGAGCAGGTCACCCTGCTCGCCGAGGTGGACGGCGACGTCGTCGAGGAGGCCATCGCCGAGCGCCGGCTGGCCACCGCGCAGCCGGCCGTGACCGGCAGCCCCGGCGCTCTCGCCGGCTCGGTGTTCGACCGCAACGGGTGGACGTCGTTCGTCTCCCAGCTGCGGGAGCGGACGGTCCGCCGCTGATGACCGCCTCCCCCGCTCCCGTCCGGGGCGTCCCGGTCGCCCGGCGCGTGGGGCTGGTCCTGCTGCTCGCGGCGCTGCTCGGCGTCGTGCTCGCGCTGCTGGCCGGCCCGGCGTCCGCCGCCCCCACCCCACCGGTCGCGCCGACGGCCCCGACCGCCCCCGTGGTCCCCGCCGTCGACGGCGGCGTGGACATCTCGATCGGCGGCGGCAGCCCCAGCACCTCGATCACGCTGATCCTCGCGATCACCGTGCTCTCGGTGGCGCCGGCGGTGCTGCTGCTGGCCACGTCGTTCACCAAGATCATCGTGGTGCTGTCGCTGACCCGGAACGCGCTGGGCATGCAGTCGTCGCCGCCGAACACCGTGCTCACCGGCATCGCGCTGTTCCTCACGCTGTTCGTCATGGGCCCGGTGTTCTCCGACATCAACGAGACCGCCGTCCAGCCCTACCTCAACGGCACCATGACGGTGTCGCAGGCCTACGACACCGGCGTCGTCCCGCTGCGCGAGTTCCTGCTGGACAACACCCGCGAGGACGAGCTGTCGCTGATGGTCGGGCTCTCCGGCGAGGAGGCCCCGACCGACGCCGCGGACGTCAGCATGACGACGCTGGTGCCGGCGTTCGTGCTCTCCGAGCTCAAGAGCGCGTTCATCATCGGCCTGGTCGTCTTCATCCCGTTCCTGGTGCTGGACATGCTGGTCAGCGCCGCGCTCATGTCGATGGGCATGATGATGGTGCCGCCGGTGATCGTCTCCCTGCCGTTCAAGCTGCTGCTGTTCGTGGTGGTCGACGGCTGGGCGCTGATCACGACGGCGCTGGTGGGGAGCTACGGATGAGCGAGCTCGCGAGCTCATCGATGAGCACAGCAGCGCCGCGAACGGCCACGACGAGCGCCAGCGAGGAGTTGTCGTGAGCGACGCCGACGTCACCGAGATCGCCGTCCAGACGATGCTGGTCGCCGCCAAGGTCGCCGCTCCCGTGCTGCTGACCGCCCTGCTGGTGGGCTTCCTCATCTCGCTGTTCCAGGCGGCGACGCAGATCCAGGAGCCGACCCTGTCCTTCGTGCCGAAGGTCATCGCGGTCGCGATCGCGCTGCTGGTCACGGGCAACTGGGTGCTCTCCGAGCTGGTCAGCTTCACCCAGTCCCTGTTCGACTCGCTGCCCCGCCTGCTCGACCGGACGTAGCGGCCGTGGACCTCGAGGTCCCGGCGGGCACCCTGGCCGCGCTGCTGCTCGGCACCGCGCGTGCCACCGGCTTCGTGCTGCTGGCCCCGCCGTTCAACTCCAAGAGCATCCCGGCCCCGGTGAAGGGGGCGCTGGCGCTGGCCCTGTCGGTCGCGCTGATGACCCGCATCGCGCCGGGGCTGCCCGAGCCGACCACCGGCTTCCTCGTGGTCGGCGCGGTCACCGAGGTCGTCATCGGCGCGGCGCTGGGCTTCGTCGTCCAGGTGCTGTTCGCCGCCGTCCAGTACGCCGGCGACCTCATCGACCTCACCGGCGGCTTCTCGCTGCAGCCGGCCTACGACCCGCTGTCGATGACGACCAGTTCCTCGGTCGGCCGGCTGCACTACCTGCTGGCGACGACGCTGCTGTTCACCAGCGGCGGCCACCTGCTGATCGTGCGTGGCTTCGCCACCTCCTACGAGGGGATGCCGGTCGGCGGGTCGGTGCCCACCGAGCAGCTGGCCCAGGTGCTCATCACCGCGCTGTCGATGATGTTCCTGGCCGCGCTGCAGATCGCCGGGCCGATGGTGGCGGTGCTGCTGCTCGCCGACGTGGCGCTCGCGCTGCTGTCGCGCGCCGCGCCCGCGCTCAACATCTTCTCCTTCGGCTTCCCGGTGAAGATCCTGCTGACGATGGCCCTGCTGGGGCTGACCTTCCCGCTGCTGCCCCCGGCCCTGGACGCGCTGCTCGAGCACGCGGCCCGGGCGATGGTCGCCCTCCGGAGCGGGTGATGCGGCGCGGTCAGCGGACGGCGCCGTCCCCGGCGCGTGACAGCGCCGGTCCCGCCGGTCCCGGGAGGAGGTGAGTCGTGGCCAAGGACGGACCGGGTGGGGAACGGACAGAGGACCCCACTCCGCAGCGCCTCAAGAAGGCGCGCAAGGACGGTCAGATCCCGCGGACCCAGGAGCTGGGGACGTGGGCCGGCGCCGCGGCGGCCAGCTTCCTGCTGCCGATCCTGGTGGGCAACGCCTTCGACGAGGTCGGCCGGATGTTCGTGCAGGTCGGCGTGGTGGTCGACGACCCGGAGGTCGAGAAGGTCACGGCCCTGCTCGGCCAGGCCCTGGAGACCTTCGTCACCGTGGCGCTGCCGATGGCGGTGGCCCTGATGGTGGTCGGCGTCGCCGCGTCGGCCGCCCAGGGCGGGGTCACCGTGAGCAGCAAGCCGGTGAAGCCGACGCTGAAGAAGCTCAACCCCCTGCCGGGGATCAAGCGGATGTTCGGCGGGCACGGCCTGTGGGAGGCGACCAAGGCGGTCATCAAGACCGCGGCGCTGGGCACCGTCGTCGTGGTCACCAGCGACAAGGCCCAGACACTGGTGTCGGCGTCCGGCGCGCTGCCCCTGTCGGCGGTCACCGCCACCTTCACCGACTCCGCCGTCCTGATGATCCGGGTGGTGGCGGTCACCGGCCTGGTGATCGCGGTCGCCGACTACGTCGTCGTCCGCCGGCAGACGATGAAGCAGCTGAAGATGACCAAGTACGAGATCCAGCAGGAGCACAAGAACTCCGAGGGCGACCCGCACGTGAAGGCGCAGCGGCGGGCCGCCCAGATGGCGATGTCGCGCAACCGGATGATGGCCGAGGTCGCGACCGCCGACGTCCTGCTGGTCAACCCGACCCACGTCGCCGTCGCACTGAAGTACGAGGCCGACCGCGGCGCCCCACGGGTGGTGGCCAAGGGCGCCGACGAGGTCGCCGCGAAGCTGCGCGAGCGGGCCGCGGAGGCGCGGGTGCCGCTGGTGCAGGACGTCCCGCTGGCCCGCGCGCTGCACGCCTCCTGCGAGCTCGGCCAGGAGGTGCCCGCGCAGCTGTTCACCGCGGTCGCGCGGGTGCTGGCGTTCGTCATGCAGCTGTCGGCGCGCGGCGTGCGCGGCGGCTTCCACCGGCCCGGGTTCGCCGCGCCCGACGTCGAGGGGCTCCCCCGGGCCGGGCGCCGCCGCTGAAAGAGGGCCCTCCTGCCCTCCACCACTCGCAGGCTCGCGGCGGGGCCCTGCAGGAGGGTCGGCGGCGGGTCGCACTGCCACCGCTGAGGGGGCACCTGGGGCGGGCGTGACGGCTGGGGCGGACGGCGGTGCCCCGGGGTGGGCGCTGTGCCGATGAGGGGTCCGTGCAGAAGCTGACGAAGGCCGCCGTCCCCATCGGCGTGGTGGCCATCGTCCTCATGCTGGTCGTGCCGCTGCCCGCAGCGGTGCTGGACCTGCTGCTGGGACTGAACGTCACCGCGTCGCTGCTGATCCTGCTGGTCGCCATGCAGATCAGGCGGCCGCTGGACTTCGCCGTCTTCCCGTCGCTGATCCTCATCGCGACGCTGTTCCGGCTGGCGCTCAACGTCTCCTCGACGCGGCTGGTGCTGACCGACGGCTACGCCGGCAAGGTCATCGAGGCCTTCGGGCACTTCGTGATCGGCGGCTCGCTGATCGTCGGTCTGGTGATCTTCGTGATCCTCACGATCATCCAGTTCGTCGTGATCACGAACGGTGCCGGCCGCGTCGCCGAGGTCGGCGCCCGCTTCACCCTCGACGCCATGCCCGGCAAGCAGATGGCGATCGACGCCGACCTCAACGCCGGGCTGATCAACGAGAAGCAGGCACGCAGGCGGCGCACCGAGGTCACCGCCGAGGCCGACTTCTACGGCTCGATGGACGGTGCCTCGAAGTTCGTCAAGGGCGACGCCATCGCGGCCATCATCATCACGCTGATCAACCTGATCGGCGGGATGGCCATCGGCGTGATGCAGATGGGCATGGCCCCCGGCGACGCCGTCTCCACCTACTCGCTGCTGACCGTCGGCGACGGCCTGGTCTCCCAGATCCCCGCGCTGCTGCTGTCCACCGCGACCGGCATCATCGTCACCCGCTCGGCCTCCGACGGGGACATGGGCTCGGACCTGATCGCCCAGCTCGGCCGCTTCAAGCAGCCGGTGCGGATCGCCGGCGGCGCCGCCCTGGCGCTGTGCCTGATCCCCGGCCTGCCCAAGCTGCCGTTCCTCGTCATCGGTGGGCTCTTCCTGCTCATGGCCTCGCGGATGCAGGAGACCCCGGAGGTCGACGAGGACGCCGACCCGCAGGCCACCGTGGACGACGAGCCCCGCCCGGACTCCCCCGAGGCGATCGCCGAGAAGATGCGGGTGGACCCGCTGGAGCTCGAGGTGGCCTTCGACCTGGTCGACCTGGTGGACGCCTCCCGCGGCGGCGACCTGCTCGACCGCGTCAAGGCGTTGCGCCGGAAGGTCGCCATGGAGACCGGCCTGGTGATCCCGCTGGTGCGCACCCGCGACAACCTCGACCTGCCCGCCTCGCAGTACGTCATCTGGCTCAACGGCGTCCCCGCGGCCAAGGGCACCTCGCCCGCCGGCACGGTCCTGGCGATCGGCGACATGCTCGACGGGCTGCCCGGCCGGGCCACCCGCGAGCCGGTGTTCGGGCTGCCCGCGAAGTGGGTGCCGGTCGAGCTGCAGCGGCAGGCAGAGATGGCCGGCGCCACCGTCGTCGACCGCTCCTCGGTCATCACCACGCACCTGGCCGAGGTCGTCCGGCAGAACGCCGCCGACCTGCTCGGCCGGGAGGACGTGCGGCTGCTGGTCGAGATGGTCAAGCGGACCCACCCGATCGTCGTCGAGGAGCTCACCCCGACGCTGCTCACGCTGGGCGAGATCCAGCGGGTGCTGCACGGGCTGCTCGAGGAGAACGTCTCCATCCGCGACCTGGTGCGCATCTTCGAGGCGCTCTCGGTCCGGGCGAAGGTCTCCACCGACGTCGACGGCCTGGTCGAGGCCGCCCGCTCGGCGCTCGGGTCGGCGATCAGCCACCCCTACGTCACGCCCGACGAGCGGCTGCACGTCATGACCCTCGACCCGGCGTTCGAGCAGCGCCTGCTCGAGGCCGTGCGGCAGAGCGAGGCCGGTCAGGTCCTCGCCCTGGACGCCGGCACGGTCGACGCGCTGGTCAACGGGTGCAGCGGCCTGCTGGGCGACGCCGAGCGACTGGGCCTGTCCCCCGTGCTCGTGTGCTCGCCCCAGGTCCGGGCCGCGTTGTCCCGCCTGATGCGTCAGGTCCTCCCCCGCCTGCCGGTGATCTCCTACACGGAGGTCTCCCGCACGGCCCAGATCGAGTCACTGGGAGTGGTGAACGGTGCCGTTGCCGTCCGTTGAGGCCGCCTCCCGCGAGGGCGCCATCGCCGCAGCGCGGGAGAAGTACGGCTCGTCCGTCCGGATCGTCGGCATCCGCCGCATCCGCACCGGTGGGGTGATGGGCTTCTTCACCACCGAGCGCTTCGTCGCCGAGGTGGAGGAGATCGCCCCGCCGCCCGTCGTCGAGCGCCGGCCGGCGTCCAAGGCCGAGTCGATGGCCCGCATCGAGGCCGCGCTGCGCCGCGACCCGGTGCTGCCCGACCCGGTCGACGAGGTCGCCGACCTGCTCGGCGGTGGCGGCGACGGCCAGCCCTCGGTGGGGCTGTACTCGCGGACCTCCGCACCGCGCACCGCCCGTCCGGCCGCTCCCCGCGGCTCCCGCACGACCCCGGCCGCGGCTCCCGCTGCCCCGCCGGCGCCGGCAGCCGCACCGGCCCCGGCACCGGCTGCGCCCGTGGTGGACGACGCGCCGCTGCCGCCGTCGCCGTTCACCGCCGCGCTGGCGCAGATGGTGGCCCGGGACCTCGAGGTGCGCGAGGCCGTGGACGAGGCGATCGCCGCCGCCGCGCCCGCTCCGGCGCGCGCCGCTGCCCCGATGGCTCCGCCTGCTGCTCCGGTGGCTGCTCCCGCTCCCGCGGCTGCCGCACCGGTGGCCGCCCCGGATCCGGCACCCGTCGCCGCCCCCGCTGCGGCCGTCGACCTCGACGACGAGGACGACGACGCGGGGCTCGACATCCTCTGGGGCTCGGCTCCCGCGCCCACCCCCGCTCCGCGGCCGGCTGCCGCCGTCCCCCCGGCCCCCGTGCCTGCGCCTGCACCGGAGCCGGTCGCCGCCGTCCTCCCGCCGGTGCCCGTGCCGGTCCGGGTCCCGGCGCCGCAGGCCGAGTCGGTCCCCGTGCCCGAGTGGGTGCACGAGCCGGACTTCAGCACCGGGCCGATCACCTCCCGCGAGGAGGCGATCGCCGAGGTGCTGCGGGCCGCCCTGGCGCACGACACGTCCGACGCGGCGCTGACCCAGCTGCTGCGCGGGGTGCTCGCCGGCTCCCCGGCCGAGCACGACGCCGCCGCGGACGACGACGCGTGGGCCGAGGCCGACCCCTGCGCGCACACCGCCGAGATCCCGGTGTGGGTCGACGCGACCGCCGAGGCCGACGAGTGGGAGGTGGAGGCCGAGGTCCTCGCCGCGACCGCCAGCGACCCGGCTCCGCTGCCGCTGCCCGCCGACGCCACCACGATCCTGCCGCCGCTGTCGCTGCTGCCGCCGCCGGCGCCCGGCACCGCGCTCGCCGTCCCGCCGCTGCTGGGCCGCCCGCCCGTGCCGCCGGCGATCGGCCGCGCCCCGGGGCAGTCGGTCGCCCGGGTGTCGGCGCCGTCCGCGGATTCCCGCCTGGCCACCGTGACCCGGCTGCCGGTGGACAAGCGCGCCGCCGCCTGGCGCCGGTCCGCGCCGATGGTGGTGCCCTCGGTCCGCGGCCGGTCGACGTCCGGCGGCACCAGCGGCGGACCCGTGGCAGGTGCCGCCGAGGACGCCCTGATCCTGCAGCTGCTGGAGCTCGGCGTGCCCGAGCGGCTGCTCGGCGAGGACTTCGCCGTGGAGGTCGCCCGGCTCGGCGCCTACGCCGCGCTGACCCGCGCGCTGGCCGCCGGCCTGCCGGCCGCTCCCGCGCTGCCCTCCGGAGCCGGCGAGGTGCTGCTGGTGGTCGGCCCGGGCGTGGAGACCCTCGCCGCCGCCCGCTCCCTGGCCGCCTCGATGCGGCTGGACGGCGAGCAGCTGCAGTGGGCCTCCCGCGGTGATCTGGCCGCGCTGGCCCCGCGCAGCAACCGGATCACCAGCATCGACACGGCCCTCGAGCGCAAGCAGGAGGCCGACCGGTCGAGCGCGCTCACGATCGTCGCCGTCGACGTCCCGCTGCGCGCCGGTGGCGGTGCCTGGCTGGAGCAGATGGTCGCGGTCTTCGCGCCGGCCGGGGTGTGGGCGGTCGTCGAGGCCACCCGCAAGCCCGAGGACGTCGGCCCGTGGCTGGACGCGCTGCCCCGCGTGGACGCGCTCATGGTCCAGGACACCGACCTGACCGCCGACCCCGCCGCGGTGCTCAGCCGCACCTCCACCCCCGTGGCCCTCCTCGACGGTGCGCGGGCCACCGCCCACCGCTGGGCCTCGCTGCTCTGCGAGCGGCTGGAGAGCTCGGGGGCATGAGCCCGCTGCGCTGGGACGTGCTGGCGGTGTCCTTCCTCCTGGCCCTGCCGCTGCTCGCCCTCGGTCTGCGCGGCGACCTGGGCGTGCACGACGTCGTCACCCGGCTGCCGTGGTGCCTGGCCGCGGGCTGGGGTGTGGTGGCGCTGCTGCGCTGGGCCGCCACCCCCCGCCCGTCGGCTCCCTCCGCCGACGAGGACGCCGACACCGCGGCGTCCTGACCCGGTCGCTCTTGCGGCGTTGTGCGCGACTCTGCGCCCGTGCAACGCCGCAAGGGCGTGGGAAGCCCCGCAAGACTGCCGCGGGCTGTCCACAGATCCGTGCCAGTCGCCCCGGACTGCCGCCCGCGCATCCAGGCTCCCGTGAGTGAGCGAGATCTCCGGAGTCACCGGTCCCCTGCGCCGCGTCGACGCCCTCGCCCAGGGCTTGTCGGACGGCGAGCTGGCGCGGATGGTGCGCCGCGGTGAGCTGCGCCGACTGCAGCGCGGCTCCTATCTGGCGCCCGGCTCGAGCCTCACCGGGCACCGGGCCGTCGTGCTGGCCACCGTCGCCGAGCTGCGACGTCCGGGCGTGGTGAGCCACGTGTCAGCCGCAGTCCTCCACGGCCTCCCGCTCTGGGCGGCTTCGTCCCAACGCGTGCACCTCACCAGGAACCCGCCCGCCGCGGGCAGCGGCAGCTCACGCGTGCACCTGCACGTCGCCCGCCTGCCCGACGAGCAGTTGACCACCGTCGACGGCGTCCTG
This sequence comes from Geodermatophilus sp., assembly GCA_035639575.1. Classification (GTDB taxonomy): domain Bacteria; phylum Actinomycetota; class Actinomycetes; order Mycobacteriales; family Geodermatophilaceae; genus Geodermatophilus. The sequence goes on along the minus strand of DASQXT010000457.1, from coordinate 19,107 downwards.
ACGACCGATGCGACGCGCACGGTCGTCGACCTGGCGCGCACGCTGCCCTTCGAGTCCGCCGTCGTCGCGGCCGACGCCGCACTCGCTTGGGGGCTGACGTCGCCCGGGTCCCTGACCGGCTGTCTGGAGACGATGGGACCGGTCCCCGGTTCCCGGCGAGCAGCCCGCGTACTGGCCTTCGCCGATGGAGACAGCGAAAGCGTCGGCGAGAGCCGGAGCCGGGTCCTCCTCCACCGGCTCGGCCTCCCTGCGCCGGCGCTGCAGTACCGCGTGCGGCGGCCTGACGGCAGCCTGATCGGTCGCTGCGACTTCGGCTGGGAGGACCTCGGCACGCTCGGCGAGTTCGACGGCCGGGTGAAGTACGGAGCGAATGCGCCGTCCGGCCGCAGCCCAGCAGACGTGGTCTTCGTCGAGAAGGTGCGCGAGGACGAGATGCGCGACCTCGGCTGGCAGATGGCTCGCTGGACGTGGGCAGACCTGTCCACGCCCGCCGTGGTCGCCGACCGCCTCCGGCGGGCCCTCGCCCGCGGACGACGCTCGCGCTGACCCGCTCTTGCGGTGTTCCGCACTCTCCTGCGGCGGTGCAGCAGTGCAGGAGCAGGGCGAACACCGCAAGAGCGGCCGCGGGTCAGCGCGGGAGGTCCTCCAGCATCTCGGTGACCAGCGCGGCGATCGGCGAGCGCTCGGAGCGGGTCAGCGTCACGTGCGCGAACAGCGGGTGGCCCTTGAGCTGCTCGACCACCGCGGCGACGCCGTCGTGCCGGCCGACCCGCAGGTTGTCGCGCTGGGCGACGTCGTGGGTGAGCACCACCCGCGACCCCGAACCCAGCCGCGACAGCACGGTGAGCAGCACCCCGCGCTCAAGGGACTGCGCCTCGTCCACGATGACGAAGGAGTCGTGCAGCGACCGCCCGCGGATGTGGGTCAGCGGCAGCACCTCGATGAGGTCGCGCGAGGCGATCTCGTCGAGCACGTCCTTGGAGACCAGCGCGCCGAGGGTGTCGTAGACCGCCTGCGCCCAGGGCGACATCTTGTCGCCCTCGCTGCCCAGCAGGTACCCGAGCTCCTGGCCGCCGACGGCGTAGAGCGGCCGGAAGACGACGACCTTCGCGTGCGCGCGCCGCTCCATCACCGACTCCAGGCCCGCGCACAGCGCCAGCGCCGACTTGCCGGTGCCGGCCCGGCCGCCGAGGGAGACGATGCCGATCTCCGGGTCGAGCAGCAGGTCCAGCGCGATCCGCTGCTCCGCGGAGCGGCCGTGCAGCCCGAAGGCCTCGCGGTCGCCACGCACCAGCCGCACGTGCTTGTCCGGCGTCACCCTCCCCAGCGCCGACCCGCGGGAGGACAGCAGCACCAGCCCGGTGTGCGCGGGCAGCTCGGCGGCGGCCGGCACGTACGCCTCGCCCGCGTCGTACAGAGCGGTGAGCTCGGCGTCGTCGAGGGAGAGCTCGGCCATCCCGGTCCAGCCGGCGTCGACGGCGTCCAGCGCCCGGTAGTCGTCGGTGTCCAGCCCCACCGCCGCCGCCTTGACCCGCAGCGGCACGTCCTTGGTGATGAGACAGACGTCCTGGCCCTCGGCGCGCAGGTTCAGCGCCACGACCATGATCCGGCTGTCGTTGCTGTCGTTGCGGAAGCCGGCCGGCAGCACCGACGGGTCGCTGTGGTTGAGCTCGACGTGCAGCGTGCCGCCGTCCTCGCCGACCGGCACCGGGGCGTCGAGCCGGCCGTGCCGCACCCGCAGGTCGTCGAGCAGCCGCAGCGCCTGCCGGGCGAACCAGCCCAGCTCCGGGTGGTTGCGCTTGTCCTCCAGCTCCCCGATGACGACGAGCGGGAGGACCACGTCGTGGGCGCCCATGCGCAGCAGCGCACCGGGGTCGGAGAGCAGGACGGAGGTGTCCAGGACGAACGTGCGGCGGTGAGTGGTCACGGTCGACTCCCGTGGGGGCGCGGCACGCGCCCCGGCTCGAAGGTGGCCGGGCCCCGGCCGGGGGGCCGGGTGCCGGCCCCCCTGGTCGACGAGTTCGTCAGCACCAACCGGGCCTCCCGTGGACGGCGAGGTGAGCTCGCCCTCCACTGCGGACGTTAGGCCCGGGAGGTGACAGGAACATGTCGAACAGGCGGCGTGTCCCCCCTTCGGGGCACCACCGGTCCCGGCCGCCTCAGCGAGGACGGCGCGGCCGCAGGGCGACCAGCACCCACGCCAGCGGCACCAGCAGGACCGGCCACTGGACGCGCAGGTCGCCCAGCCACCACAGCCCGCCGACCAGCAGCACGGCCAGCCAGCCCGCCGTCCACAGGCCCAGGTCCCGGGCCTCCTCCGGGCTGTGCCGCGCCACGTCACCCCCCGCCACGTCCCGCCCGCCTGCTCAGCCCGCCCGCAGCTCGCCGGCGACGGCGGCCGGGGTGAGGGGCTCGTCGAGCAGGCGGACGAAGCGGTCGGCCACCGGCTGGTCGGCCGGGCGGGCGTCCAGCCACCGCGAGAGCAGGTCGAAGCCCTCGACGTAGGTGGTCGTGTAGGCCCGCCACAGCGGGTGGGTGAGGAAGCGCAGCTGCTGGCGGGCCCGGTCCCCGTTGACCAGCGACCAGCGCTGGATGAAGGCGGCCACCTCGTCGGTCGGGGCGCCGCGGTCGTGCAGCAGGACGGCGGCGTCCTGGCGCACCCGGTTCAGCGGCGCGGCCGCCGCGGCGACCCGCTCGGCGAGGTGCCCGTCGAAGTGCAGCCCGAGGTCGCCGAGCACCTCGGCCGCCCAGGGGCCCCAGCCGTCGCCGATCGCGGCCTGCACGCCGAGGTCGGCCAGCCCCTCGGCCATGAGGCACTCCGGGGTGTTGACCAGGAAGACGGTGTGCTCCAGCCGCGAGCCGCGCTCGACCAGGCCCAGCTCCTTGCGGCAGTGCTCGGTGTGGTGCCCCGGATAGGCCTCGTGCGCCACGAGGTGCGGCAGCTGGCCCAGCCGGTGCGGCAGGTCGGCGTTGATCGCCACGCGGGAGCGGTAGTCGCCCTCGTAGTAGTTGAAGCCCGACCACGGCTGGTCGGTGACCACCTCGTAGCGCACCGTCTCCACCTCGGGCAGCCCGTAGTCGGCGCGCACTCGGTCGCGCAGCGCGCTGGACAGGGCGTGCACCGCCTCCGCCAGCCGCTCCGGCGGGCACTCCTCGCGGCGCCGGTGCGCGGCGTAACGCTCGGCGAGCGGGCCACTGCCGGGCAGCAGCGCGTCGAGTTCGGCGTGCGCGGCGGCGTAGGCGGCCGGGTCGCCGAGGGTGAGGTCGACCTGGAAGTAGCTGCGCACCTCGTCGAGGAAGGGCACCGGCTCACCCGCCATCGTGCGGGCGCTGCACTCCAGGGCGGTGAGCTGCCCGCGGAGGAACCCGGCGCGGTCGGCCGGCAGGTCGGCCGACGTCAGCTCGGTCAGCAGCCCGCGGGCCTGGTCACGCAGCCCCTGCGGGGTGGGTGCCGGCTCGTCCTCCACCGCGGCGCGGACCCGCTTGTCGCCGGTGTACGCGTCGACGAAGCCGCGCTCGAGCCGGTCGAAGCGCAGCCCGAGCCGCACGTACTCCAGGGGGATGTCGAGGACGGAGGCCATGACCAGCAGTTTCTCAGCCGCCGAAGCGCCGGTGCCGGGCGGCGTAGGCGCGCAGCGCCCGCAGGAAGTCGACCCGGCGGAAGTCGGGCCAGTAGACGTCGGTGAAGTGGAACTCCGAGTGCGCGGTCTGCCAGAGCAGGAAACCCGAGAGGCGCTGCTCCCCGCTGGTGCGGATGACCAGGTCGGGGTCGGGCTGGCCGCGGGTGTAGAGGTGCTCGGCGATGTGCTCGACGTCCAGCACGCTCACCAGCTCGTCCAGCGTCGTCCCCCGCTCGGCGTGCTCGGCCAGCAGCGAGCGGACGGCGTCGGCGATCTCCCGCCGTCCCCCGTAGCCGACGGCGAGGTTGACCGTCGCGCCCGGCCGGTCGCGGGTGTCCTCGGCGGCCTGCTTGAGGACGGCGACGGTCTCGGCGGGCAGCAGCTCCAGGGCACCCACCGGGCGCAGCTGCCAGCGCCGGTCCGGGGTGGCGAGGTCCTCGGCGACGCCCTCGATGATCCGCAGCAGCGGCACCAGCTCGGGCTCGGGGCGGGACAGGTTGTCGGTGGAGAGCAGGAAGAGGGTGACCACCTCGACGCCGGCCTCGTCGCACCAGCCGAGGAAGTCGGCGATCTTGTCCGCGCCGCGGCGGTGGCCGGCGTTGGGGTCCTCCAGGCCGATGGCCCGCGCCCACCGCCGGTTGCCGTCGACGATCACCCCGACGTGTCGCGGGATCGCCGCGCCCTCGAGCGCCCGGGCCAGCCGGCGTTCGTACACCTGGGTGAGGACGTCGCGTGCCCACTGCCGCACCCCCACGGTGGGTCACACTAGGCCCACTCCGCGAGGTGGCGCGCACCCGTTCCCGACCTGCACGAAGGCCGCGGGAACTGCCGGGGACCTCACACCCCGGTCCCGTCGCCGCCCTCCCTACGCGGCCGTAACCTCGGGCCATGAGCGTGCCCAACAGCGAGGGCGAGACCGTCCGCATCGAGGCCGACGGCGCCCAGATCGAGGCGCCTCCCGGCCCGGCGGTGGCCACCGTCCTCCGGGAGGGCGAACAGGTCGAACGGGCCTGGACCGCCGAGGACTTCGGCGACAGCGACTGGGACCACCCCGACACCCGGCCGCGGATGCGCGGCTGGCTGCACCTGTTCTCCTTCTTCGGCGCGATCGTCGCCGGGGCGGTGCTCGTCCCGCTGGGCTTCGTGCTCGGTGCCCGCGCCGGCGTCTCGGTGTCGGTCTACTGCGTGACCATCTGCGGTCTGTTCGGCATCAGCGCGCTCTACCACCGTCGCCGCTGGTCACCGCGCGGATGGAAGATCATGAAACGGCTCGACCACTCGATGATCTTCCTGTTCATCGCGGGCACGTACACGCCGTTCTCGCTGCTGGCGGTCGACCAACCCACCGGCTACTGGGTGCTCGCCGGCGTCTGGGCCGGCGCGCTGGCCGGCGTCTGCCTCAAGCTCACCTGGCCGACCGCGCCGCGCTGGGTGGGCGTGCCCCTCTACATCGGCCTGGGCTGGGTCGCCGTCTTCATCCTCACCGACATCCTGCACATCGCCGGCGTGACGTCGCTGGTGCTGCTGGCCGTCGGTGGCGTGCTCTACACCCTTGGCGGGGTGGCCTACGCGATCAAGAAGCCCAACCCCTGGCCCGGCGTCTTCGGCTACCACGAGGTCTTCCACGCGATGACCGTCGTGGCCGCCATCTCCCACTACATCGCCGTCTACTTCGCGATGTACAACTCCCCCTTCGTCTGACGATGACACTGCGATCCTCCGGACCGCACCGCGGCCAGGTGCCGTCCCCGGCCGTCGTTGAGCCGCTGCGTCCCACCTGCGCGGAGCCCTCCGGGCCCCACTCGGCGTGACCCCTCGTCGGTCGGCTCAGCTGAAGGGCTTGCGCTCGTCCACCCGGTGGGACAGCCGGCCGGCGGTGCGCCAGGCGCGGGCGACGAGGTCGCGGTCGGCGTCGGTGACCAGGTTGCCCATGACCCGCAGCGCGACCGTCATCAGCGCCCGCGAGCGCATGCCGACCGGGCCGGCGGCCGGCAGCAGGCGCGGGACGGTGAGCAGGCCGGCCAGGCGCCGGGCGATGGAGAACGCCTCGCCGTAGTGCCGCCGCAGCTCCGCCGGCCAGGCGGCGGTCCAGTCCTCCTCGTCGAGGAGGCCGACCACGTCGCGCCCGGTCTCCAGGCCGTAGTCGATGCCCTCCCCGTTGAGCGGGTTGACGCACCCGGCCGCGTCGCCGACCAGCGCCCAGTTGCGCCCGGCCACCCCGGAGACCGCGCCGCCCATCGGCAACAGTGCCGACGCCGGCGCCTCCACCGGCCCGTCGAGCCGCCAGTCCTCCCGGCGGGCGTCGGCGTAGACCTCCATCAGCGCCTTGAGCTGCACCCCGGCGGGACGGCGGGCGGTGGCCAGCGTGCCGACGCCGATGTTCACCTGCCCGGCCGCCGCGCCCAGGGGGAACACCCAGCCGTAGCCGGACAGCAGCTCCCCCTCGGCGCCGCGCAGCTCCAGGTGCGAGGAGATCCACTCGTCGTCCGCACGGCCGGAGCGCACGTAGCCGCGGGCGGCCACGCCGTAGGCGGTGTCGCGGTGCCACTCGCGGCCGAGCACCCGGCCCAGCGGCGAGCGGACGCCGTCGGCCACGATCAGCCGCCGGCAGCCGACCGTGACCGTCTCGTCGTCGGCGAGCTCGAACACCACCCCGGTCACCCGGTCGCCGTCCCGCTCCACGTCGACGGCGCGCGCCCCGTCCAGCGGGACGGCGCCGTCGGTGAGGGCCACCTGGCGGATGCGGGCGTCGAGCTCCGTGCGTGGCACCGCGCTGCCGTGGTCGGGGAACTCGCCGCCGGGCCAGGGCAGCTCCCAGGTCCGGCCGAAGCCGGCGGCCCGCAGGCCGCGGTTGCGCGCCCGCGAGCGCGCCCAGTCCCCCAGGCCCAGGAGGTCGAGCTCGGCGATCGCCCGCGGGGTCAGCCCGTCGCCGCAGGTCTTGTCGCGGGGGAAGACGGCCGCGTCGGCGAGGACGACGTCGCGCCCGGCCCGCGCGGCCCAGGCGGCGGCCGCCGCACCCGCCGGGCCGGCACCCACCACGAGGACGTCGGTGTCGAGGGGGACGGCGGCGCTGGCTGGCACGACCCCAGTGTCCCTGGCTGCGCGGAACGCGGCCGCGACCCCTCAGCCGAACAGCGGGAAGCGCTCCGCCGACGGCCCCAGGACGGCGCGGTCGGCGTCGTCCAGCGGCTCCCGGCCGGTGCCGCGCCGAGCCGCCGTCGCGTCGTCCCACCCGGCGGGCAGCGGGCCGCCGAGCAGGCCCTCGAGCACCCGGCGGACCTCGGCGAGCGCCTCCGGTGCCGGGCCGGGACGGTCGAGGCAGGCCACCAGGTCCAGGTGGTGCACCGCGGCCTCCACGGCCAGCGTGGACAGCAGGTCGTCAGCGCGCAGCACGTGCCCCTGGGTGCCGACCAGGTCGTCGGGCCGGGACCGGCCCGCGGCCACACCGACCGCGGCCACGAGCTCGGCGTACACCGCGGACAGCTCCGCCGGGCCGCCGGCCACGCTGGCGCGGACGCGGGTGCGCCAGGCGACGTCCTCGTCCTGCGCCGCGGTCGGCTGCCAGGCCCGCCAGTAGGCGACGGCGTCGCTCGTGGCCGGCGGCGCCGCCGGGGTGGCCAGCGCGACCAGGCCCCGGCGGGCGTCGTCGACCAGGTGCAGCGTCAGGTCCGGGACCGCCCAGCCGGCGCACCCGGTCGGCTGCCAGGCCTCCTCCGGCCGCAGGTCCGCGACCAGCGTGGACAGGGCGCGGTAGGTGGCCCGGAGCAGCTCCGTGGACGACGGCACCCGGGCAGCCTGGCAGACGGTCAGTCGACCTGCGGCCCGCGGGCGCGGACCTCCTCGACCGAGGCCATCGCGGCGCGCAGCTCGCCGAGCCACTCGTCGGTGTGCTGGGCGACGAGCCGCACCGCCCAGGCCAGCGCCTCGGAGCGGGACCGGGCGACCCCGGCGTCCACGAGCGTGTCGAGGACCAGCCGCTCGGGCTGCCGCAGCCGGGTCATGACCGGCACCGAGAGGTTGGTGAACACCTCCCGGACGTCGCCGCAGGCCGCGCCCCACGCGACCGAGCGGCCGTAGCGGGCCTGCGCGGCGTCGGCGACGGCCATGCGCTGCTCGCGGGTCTCCTCGCGGAAGCGGGCGATCCGCCCGGCCCGCGCCGCGGCGGCGTCGCCCTCGCCGGCCTCAGGCTCGGCCAGGGTGCCGACGACGGTGATCTCGTCGCGGTCGACGGTGATCTCGACCGGCCCGGTGAACCAGTCGTCGGGCAGCCGGCCGGCGAACCAGCCGGCGACCTCGGCGCGCTCGACCGGGGGCGGGGCGTCCGGACCCCGGCCGCGACCGCCGGGGCCGCGGCCGCGCGGGCCGCGGAACGCGCCGCGCATGAAGGCGTTGGGGTTGTCAGCGAAACGGTGGTGCGGTCCGTGCACGACGGCCTCCCGAGTGAGGTGATTACACACTTACAAGGTAAGTCGTCGTGGCCGGGTCAGGAAGGGGCCATCGCTGCGCCGAGAGCGGACACGTCCGTGACCGGCGCGGAGCACACGAAGCCGCGGCACACGTAGGCGGCCGCCCGGCCACCCACCACGGGGCGGCCCGCAAGCAGCGGGACGCCGGGCGCGTCCGGCTCGCCGACCACCACCACCGCGCCCGGGCTGGTCGAGGCGCGGGCGGCGGCCGCGAGGGCGTCGCGCTCGGGCCCGGCCGGCCCGCTGACCGCGACCTCCAACGGGCCGGCCAGCAGTGCCTCCCCCACCGCGAGCGCCCACCCGACCGCCCGTGGGACCCGGTCGGCCAGCTTCGCCAGCTGCCCCACGGCCGCCTCCCCGAGCTCCCGGTGCCGCGGCGCGCCGGCCAGTGCGGCGTACGACACGGCGGCACCGGCGACCGCGGCGATGCCGGACGGCGTCGGACCGTCTGCGGGGTCGAACGGCCGGTGCACGAGCGCCTCGGCGTCCGCGGCGGTGTCGTGCCAGCCGTCGGCGTCCACGAACTGCTCGGCGACGACGTCCAGCAGGTCCCCGGCCAGCTCCAGCCAGCGCCCCTCGCCGGTGGCCTGGTGCAGTGCGAGCAGCCCCTCGGCCGCGTCGCCGTAGTCCTCGAGCACCCCGGCCGGGGCGCCGGCGACGCCGTCCCGCGAGGCCCGGCGCAGCCGCCCGTCGACCCAGTGCACGTCGGCGAGCAGCTCCGCAGCCCGACGCGCCGCCTCGACCGAGGACGGCGACCCGGTGAGGACCCCGTGCTCGGCCAGCGCCGCGATCGCCAGCCCGTTCCAGGCGGCGACCACCTTGTCGTCGCGTGCCGGCTGCGGGCGCTGCGCCCGCGCCGCGGTCAGCCGCTCGCGCACCGCGGCCAGCCGGGTGGGGTCGTCGACGTCGCGCAGCAGCTGCAGCGTCGAGGTGCCGTGCTCGAAGGTCCCGGCGTCGGTCACCTCGAACACCGCGGCTGCCCACCGGCCGTCGTCCTCCCCGAGCACCTCGACCAGCTCCGTGGGCGTCCAGACGTAGGTCAGCCCCTCGACGCCCTCGGTGTCGGCGTCCAGGGCGGAGGCGAAGCCGCCCTCGGGGGTGCCGAGGTCGCGAACGAGGAAGGCGGCGGTCGCGTCGGCGACCCGGCGGCCCCACTGCGCGCCGGTCGCCCGCCACAGGTGCAGGTACGCCCGCAGCAGCAGCGCGTTGTCGTAGAGCATCTTCTCGAAGTGCGGCACGACCCACCGCGCGTCGACGGAGTAGCGCGCGAAGCCGCCGGCGAGCTGATCGTGGATGCCGCCGCGGGCCATCGCCTCGAGCGTGCTGCGCGCCATGGCCAGCGCCCGGTCGTCCCCGGTGCGGGCGGCGTGGCGGAGCAGGAACTCCAGCAGCATGGACGGCGGGAACTTCGGGGCGCCGCCGAAGCCGCCCCAGCGCTCGTCGAGGTCGGCGGCCAGCGCGGCGACGGCGCGGTCGAGCGCCTCGGGGGTCAGCGGGACCGGCGTCCCGAGGTCCAGCCGGGCGGAGATCCCCTCGGCGATGCGCGTGCCGGCCGTCTCCAGCTCCTCGCGCCGCGTGCGCCACGCGTCGGTGACCGCGGCGAGCAGCTGGCGGAACGACGGCATGCCGTGCGCGGGCCGGGGCGGGAAGTAGGTGCCGCAGTAGAACGGCCGACCGTCGGGCGTGGTGAAGACCGTCATCGGCCAGCCGCCCTGCCCGGTCAGCGCCTGGGTGGCGGCCATGTAGACGCTGTCGACGTCCGGCCGCTCCTCGCGGTCGACCTTCACGCAGACGAAGTGGGCGTTCATCTGCGCCGCGGTCGCCTCGTCCTCGAAGGACTCGTGCGCCATGACGTGGCACCAGTGGCAGGCCGCGTAGCCGACGCTGAGCAGGACCGGCACGTCCCGGCGGCGGGCCTCGGCGAAGGCCTCCTCGCCCCACTCCCGCCAGTCGACCGGGTTGCCGGCGTGCTGCAGCAGGTACGGGCTGGTCGCGGTCGCGAGTCGGTTGGGCACGACTCCTGGCTACCCGCGGACTCCCGTGGCACGCCCCGCCGCGGCGCGCTCGCCCTCGTCCCGGCGAGGCAGGTGGTGACCGTCCGTGGATGCCACCTGACCCGGACAGTGCTGTAGCACGAGCTGCCGGGACCTGCGGGGAGGCCCGCCCGTCCTGTTCGTCACCTCCTGCCGTCGAAACGGCGAGAGGTTCGTCGAGTCGACATGTCGACGCTCATGGCGCCGACGGTCGCGTCGGGCAGATCCTGCCGTCGGCACCGATCTCCTCGAGGAGGCCCGCCATGAACCGGTCCCGGTTCCTCGTCCTCGCCGTCTCCGCCCTCGCCACGCTGGGGGTGGTCGCGCCCGCCCAGGCGAGCGCGAGTTCCTCCTGCGGGATCACCTGGGGCTCGCAGGCGAAGACGGCGGACGCCGGCGACCGGGAGCGGCTGTACGACGTCCGCGCGGGGCGGCACGCCTGCTTCGACCGGCTCGTCATCGACGTCGGCGGGGAGGACACCACCTTCGGCTCGTACTCGGTCCGGTACGTGCCGGTCGTGCTGCAGGACGCCTCCGGCGAGCCGGTGCCCGTCCGCGGCGCCGCGGACCTCGAGGTCGTCGTGCGCGCACCGGCGTACGACGACCAGGGACGGCCGACGTTCCAGCCGGCCGACCCGCAGGAGGTCGTGGACGTCAGCGGCTACACCACCTTCCGGCAGGTGGCCTGGGCCGGCTCCTTCGAGGGCGCGACCACGCTGGCCCTCGGCGTTCGCGCCCGGCTGCCGTTCCGCGTCTTCAGCGTCGCCGGGACGCCGGACTCCGACGACACCCCACGGCTGGTCATCGACGTGGCGCACCGCTGGTAGCCCGGACCGGCGGCGGCCGGCCGGTCAGCCCTCCGTGGCGTCCGGCCGGCCGTCGTCCCGGCGGGGGCCCTCGATCGCCCGGGGTGCCCGCCGCAGCGTGTCGAGCAGGTCCTGCCCCGGCGCAGGTGCCGGGTCCACCAGCTCGGCGGGGGTGTCGGGGACGACGACCCGCGGGCCGTCGTCCCCGACGTCGAAGCTCCGCGGCACCCGCTTGAGGTGGGTGGTCATCGACCTCACCAGCAGGAGGACCGCGATGAAGAGCAGCACGGTCAGCAGCGCACCGATGGGGCCGGCCTTGCCGACGTCCTCGGGCAGCTGCTGCTCGGCGGCGAGGACCACGAACCCGGTCATCGGACGACCACCTCGCTGCGGACGCCGGCGAACAGGTCGTCCTCGGGCGCCGGCGAGTCGACGACCGACCGGGCCAGTTCGTAGTCCTCGGTCGGCCAGACCCGCTGCTGGACCTCCAGCGGGCAGGCGAACCAGCGGCCGTTCGGGTCGATCTGGGTGGCGTGCGCGATCAGCGCGGCGTCCCGGACGGCGAAGTACTCCGCGCACGGCACCTTGGTGGTGACCCGGTGCGACATGTCCCGCTCGGGGTCCCAGTTCTCCAGCCACTCGGCGTAGGGCGACTCCTGGCCCGAGGCGAGGATCGCCTCGTGCAGCGCCCGCGTCCGGGGCAGCGTGAAGCCCATGTGGTAGTAGAGCTTGAGCGGCTGCCACGGCTCCCCGAGCCCGGGGTAGCGGTCGGGGTCGCCGGCGGCGTCGAAGGCGTGCACCGAGACCTCGTGGGTCTTGATGTGGTCCGGGTGCGGGTAGCCGCCGCGCTCGTCGTACGTGGTGATGACGTGCGGCTTGAACCGGCGGATCAGCTCGACCAGGGGCGCGGCCGCCTCCTCGGTCGGCACCAGCGCGAAACAGCCCTCGGGCAGGGGGGGCAGCGGGTCGCCCTCGGGCAGACCGGAGTCCACGAACCCGAGGAACTCCTGCTCGACGCCGAGGACCTCCCGCGCCCGGGCCATCTCCTCGCGGCGGATCTCCGGCAGGCGCTCCCAGACGTCGGGCCGGTCCAGCGCCGGGTTGAGCACCGAACCGCGCTCACCCCCGGTGCAGGTCGCCACCATGACGCGGACACCCTCCGCGACGTACTTGGCCATGGTCGCGGCGCCCTTGCTCGACTCGTCGTCGGGGTGGGCGTGCACGGCGAGCAGGCGCAACGGGTCTGCTTCGGTCACCGGACCATCATCCACCGGCCACGAGGGGTGCCGCCGCCGCCGGGGCCCTCGATCGGGTGTTCGTGGCGCTCGTCACGCTCCGGTCCGCTACCGTTCCGCATCCCGGAGGCCTGGGCGCCGGTGGAACACCGACCCGGGCCGACGGTGTTACGTTGGCCGTTCTGAACGCGGCCGTTCCCCGGGCGGGGAGCGGCCACCGACATTTCAGGAGCACTGCCGTGTCCACCCCCACTGACGAGCAGGACCAGGGCGTCTGGCTGACCCAGGAGGCCCACGACCGGCTGAGGGCCGAGCTCGACCAGCTGGTGGCGAACCGTCCGGCCATGGCCGCCGAGATCAACGCCCGCCGCGAGGAGGGCGACCTGCGCGAGAACGGCGGTTACCACGCCGCCAAGGACGAGCAGGGCAAGCAGGAGTTCCGCATCCGCCAGCTGGAGGACCTGCTGCGCAAGGCCCGCGTCGGCAACGCGCCCACGACGGCGACGCACGCCACCACCGGCACCGTGATCACCATCCGCTTCCAGGGTGACGACGAGACCGAGAAGTTCCTCCTCGGCTCGCGCGAGATCGCCGGGACGACGGGGCTGCAGGTCTACTCCCCCGAGTCGGCGCTCGGCTCGGCCATCCTCGGCGCGAAGCCCGGGACGACGGTGACCTACCAGGCGCCCAACGGCCGCGACATCACCGTCGACGTCGTCGCCGTCGAGCCCTTCGTCCCCTGACCGGGGCCCGTCCGTGAGCCCCGTCCGCTCCCGGCGGGTGGAGAACACCGGGTTCGCCTGCGTGCACTGCGGCTCGGCGGTGCCGGCCAACACCGACGGGCACTACCGCAACCACTGCCCGGTGTGCCTGTGGTCGCTGCACGTCGACGACCTCCCCGGCGACCGGGCGAGCACCTGCCAGGCGCCGATGGAGCCGATCGGCCTGGTGGAGAAGTCCGGCAAGGGCTGGCAGGTGGTCCACCGCTGCACGGCGTGCGGCCACCGCCAGCCCAACCGGCTGGTCCGCGAGGGCGACGGGCCCGACGACCTCGACGTCGTCCTGTCCCTGCCCTGGTTGTAGTGCGATCAGGTCGTGACGAGTGGAGGCCCGGAGGGTCTCCGCGAGGAACGACGCAGCGGCTCAACGCAGTTGGGGGACGGCACCTGGCCGCGGTGCGGTCCGGAGGACCGCAGTCAGCTCAGTCGGCCGGCAGCAACCCCCTCCGCTTCAGCAGCGGCGTGGGGTCGGCGTCCCGGCCGCGGACGGCGCGGAAGGCCTCCAGCGGGTCCACCGCTCCGCCGACGGACAGCAGCCGCGACCGGAAGACCTCGCCGTTCTCCCGGCGCAGCCCGCCGTTCTCCTTGAACCACTCCACCGTGTCGGCGTCGAGCACCTCCGACCAGATGTAGGAGTAGTAGCCGGCCGCGTAGCCCCCGGCGAAGACGTGCTGGAAGTACGTCGTCCGGTAGCGGGGTGGCACCAGGTCGTAGGCGACACCGGCTGCCTCGAGCGCGGCCCGCTCGAACTCCTGCGGGTCGCCGACCTCGGTCTCCGGCGTGATCCGGTGCCAGGCCTGGTCGAGCAGGGTGGCCGCCAGGTACTCCAGCGTCGCGAAGCCCTCACCCCACAGCTGGGCGGCCTCGATCGCCTCGACGACGCTGGCCGGCAGCGGCTCACCGGTCTCGACGTGCCGGGCGTACCCGGCCAGGACCTCCGGCCACAGCGCCCACATCTCGTTGACCTGGCTCGGGAACTCGACGAAGTCGCGCGGCACGCTGGTGCCGGAGAAGCGCGGGTAGGTGACGGCGGAGCTCAGGCCGTGCAACGTGTGGCCGAACTCGTGGAACAGCGTGTTGACCTCGTCGAGGGTCAGCAGGGTGGGCGTCCCGTCGGCGCCACGGGTGACGTTGAGGTTGTTCACGACGACCGGCTGGGTGCCCAGCAGCCGCGACTGGGTGACGAACGAGCTCATCCAGGCCCCGCCGCGCTTGCCCTCGCGGGCGTAGAAGTCGCCGAGGTAGAGGCCGATCGTCTGCCCGCCCGCGTCGGTGACCTCCCAGACCCGGACGTCGGGGTGGTAGCCGGCGAGGTCGGGCCGCGGCGTGAACCGGTAGCCGTAGAGCCGCTCCGCGGCGGCGAAGACGCCGTCGACGAGCACCCGGTCCAGCTCGAACCACGGTCGCAGCGCCCCGGTGTCGACCGAGTACCGCTCGGCGCGCACCCGCTCGCTGTAGAAGGCCCAGTCCCAGGGCGCCAGGTCGGTCACGCCGTCCCGCGCGGCGACCTCGCCGAGCGCGGCCGCCTCCGCCTGCGCGTTGGCCAGCGACGGGCCCACCATCCGGCCGAGCATCGCGTCGACCGCCGCGGTGCTGCGCGCGGTCTGGTCGGCGAGCACCAGGTCGGCGTGGGTGTCGAAGCCGAGCAGCCGGGCGCGCTCGGCGCGCACCCGGGCGATCCGGACGGCGACCGGCCCGTTGTCGTGCTCGCCGTCCGACGCCCGGCCCACCGAGGCCTCGAACACCCGGCGGCGCAGCTCCCGGTCGCGCAGCTTGGTCAGCACCGGCTGGCCGGTGGGCAGCAGCAGCGGGATGAGGAAGCCGGCCACTCCGCGGTCGGCGGCGGCGCGGGCTGCCGCGGCGACCTCCTCCGGGCCCAGCCCGTCGAGCTCGGCGGCGTCGCTGACGACGACCGCGGCGGCCTGGGTGGCCAGCTGCAGGTTCTGCCCGAACGTCGTGGACAGCTCGGAGAGCTCGCGGTTCAGCTCGGTCAGCCGGGCCCGGCCGGCCTCGTCGAGCCGTGCGCCCGCGAGCACGAAGTCCAGGTGGTAGCGCTCGACCAGCCGGACGGCCTCGTCGTCCAGGCCCGCGTCGTGCCGCTGCGCGTGGACGGCGTCGATTCGGGCGAACAGGACGGGGTCCAGCCGCAGGGCGTCGGCGTGCGCGGACTCCAGCGGAGCCAGCTCCCGCTCGATCTCCCGCAGCCGGTCGGTCGCGACCGACGAGGCGAGGTTGTGGAACACCGCGCCGGCGCGGCGATACAGCCGCCCGGACCGCTCCAGCGCGACGACGGTGTTCTCGAACGTCGGCGGCTCGGGTGACCCGACGAGGACGGCGACCTCGGCACGCTGCTCGGCCATCCCGGCCAGCACCGCCTCGCGGCAGTGCTCGAGGGTGATCTCCGCGAAGGGTGGCAGCTGCAGCGGCAGTCGCGACGGCTCGAGCAGCGGGTTGTCGGCGGACGGGGCGGCGGAGGCGGGCACGAGGTCCATCCTCCACCGCCCCTTCCCTCACCTCGTCGCGGTGCGCTGGTAGAGCCGGACCGACAGGGGCACGAAGACGGCGAGGATGAGCGCCGTCCAGAGCAGCGTGTAGAGCACCGGGTGCTGCAGCGACCACACGTCGGGCACCGGGGCACCGGCGGGGACGTTGCCGAACAGCTCCCGTGCCGCCTGGGTCACCGCCGACACCGGGTTCCACTCGGCGAAGGTGCGCAGCACCGACGGGAAGGTCTCCAGCGGGACGAAGGTGCTGGCCACGAACGTGAGCGGGAAGATCACGATGAAGCTGGCGTTGTTCACCACCTCCGGCGTCCGGACGAGCAGCCCGACCACCGCCATGAGCCAGGAGATCGCGTAGGCGAACACCAGCAGCACGAGGAAGCCGCCGATCGCCTCCCCGAGCGAGGAGCTGACCCGCCACCCGACCACCAGCCCGGTCAGCGCCATCACGGCGATCGAGATGGCGTTGAGCCCGAGGTCGGCGACGGTGCGCCCCACCAGGACGGCGGAGCGGGCCATCGGCAGCGAGCGGAACCGGTCGATGAGCCCCTTCTGCAGGTCCTCGGCGATGCTGGCCCCGGTGGTCGTCGACCCGAAGACCACCGTCTGCGCGAAGATCCCCGGCAGCAGGAACTCCGCGTAGGAGATGCCCGGCGGCAGGCCGCCGATCGCGCCGCCGAAGACGTAGCGGAACAGCAGCACGAACATGATCGGCGACAGCGTCGCGAAGACGATCAGGTCGGGCACCCGCTTGATCTTGATGAGGTTGCGGCGGGTGATCGTCAGCCCGTCGGCCACCGCCGCCCCGAACGCGGTCACGCTGCCCCCTCCCCTGCGGCCACCGGCGTCCGGTCGCCGGCCTGGGTGCGGTCCCCGTCCTCGGCGGCGTGGCCGGTGAGGGTCAGGAAGACGTCGTCGAGGTCGGGACGGCGCAGCCCCACGTCGAGCACCTCGACGTCGATGGCGGCGAGCACCCGCAGCGCCTCGGCGAGGGCGTCGGTGCCGCCGCTGACCGGCAGCGAGAGCCGCCGCGTCGACTCGTCCAGCCGGGGCTCGTCGACCCCGAGCGGCCGCAGCCGGCGGGCCACCTCGCCGAGGTCGGCCGCGTCCCGGACGGTGAGCTCCAGGCGCTGGCCGCCCACCTGGTCCTTGAGGTCGTCGGCGGTGCCGCGGGCGATGACCCGCCCCCGGTCGATGACGACCATCCGGTCGGCCAGCCGGTCGGCCTCCTCCAGGTACTGCGTGGTCAGCAGGATCGTCGTCCCGCCGTCGGCGAGGTCGGCGATGAACTCCCACATGCCCAGCCGGCTGCGCGGGTCCAGGCCCGTCGTCGGCTCGTCGAGGAAGAGGATGCGTGGCCGGGCGATCAGCGAGGCGGCGATGTCCAGCCGCCGGCGCATGCCGCCGGAGTAGGTCTTGGCCGGCCGGTCGGCCGCTCCCGTGAGGTCGAAGCGCTCGAGCAGCTCGCCCGCCCGCGCCCGCGCCTCGCGCTTCCCGAGCCGGTAGAGCCGCCCCACCATCTCCAGGTTCTCCAGGCCGGTGAGGTACTCGTCGACGGCGGCGTACTGGCCGGTCAGCCCGATCGAGGCACGCACCGCGTCGGCGTCGTCCACCACGTCGAGGCCGGCCACGCGCACCCGCCCCGCGTCGGCGCGCAGCAGGGTCGTGAGGATCCGCACCACCGTCGTCTTGCCCGCGCCGTTGGGACCCAGCAGCCCCAGGACGGAGCCCTCGGCCACGGTCAGGTGCACCCCGTCGAGGGCGGTGGTGGCGCCGAAGCGCTTCACCAGGCCCTCGACGACGATCGCGTCGCTCATGACCGGGAAACTAGGTGACGGGCCCGACACTTCCCGACCGGTTTTCGGGTCGTCCCCGCCGGCCCCGGCCGCGGCGGCCCTCTGTCAGCCGGTGGTGACGGTGTAGCCGGCCCGGTGCAGCCGGGCCAGCACCTCCTCGGCGTGCTCGGGTCCGCGGGTCTCCAGGACGACGAACACCTCCACCTCGCCCAGCCCCAGCCGGGTCGCCGTCCGCTCGTGCTCGACCTCCAGCACGTTGGCGCCGACCTGCGCCAGCTCGCCGAGCACCGCGGCGAGGGACCCCGGCCGGTCGGGTACCCGCAGCCGCAGCGACAGGTAGCGGCCGGCCGCGGCCATGCCGTGCTGCACGACCTTGAGCAGCAGCACCGGGTCGATGTTGCCGCCGGAGACGACCGCGACCACGGGCGGCGGGAAGGCGGCCGGGTCGGCGAGCACGGCGGCCACCGCGGCCACGCCGGCCGGCTCGACGACGAGCTTGGCCCGCTCCAGGCAGAACAGCAGCGCCTGCGAGAGGTCCTCCTCGCTGACCGTGCGCACCTCGTCGACCAGCTCGCGGACGTGCGCGAAGGTCAGCTCCCCCGGCGCGCCGACGGCGATGCCGTCGGCCATCGTCGTCATCCCCGACAGCGCCACCGGCCGGCCGGCGGCCAGCGACCCGGGGAAGGCGGCGGCCGCGGCGGCCTGGACGGCGACCACCCGGACGCCGGGACGGCGGGACCGCACGGCGGCCGCGATGCCCGAGACCAGACCCCCGCCCCCGGTGCACACGACGACGGTGGCGACGTCGGGGCACTGGTCGAGGACCTCCAGCCCGACCGTCCCCTGCCCGGCGATCACGTCGGGGTGGTCGAACGGGTGGATGAACACCGCGCCGGTGCGCTGCGCGTGCTCGGCGGCCGCGGCGAGGGCCTCGGTCAGCGAGGCGCCGCCCAGGCGGGCCTCGGCGCCGTAGCCTCGGGTGGCCGCCACCTTGGGCAGCGGCGCGCTCTCGGGCATGAACACCGTGGCCCGGATGCCGAGCAGCTGCGCGGCCAGGGCGACCCCCTGCGCGTGGTTGCCCGCGCTGGCCGCGACGACGCCGCGGGCCCGCTCCTCCGGCGTGAGCCGGGCCAGCCGGGTGTAGGCGCCGCGGATCTTGAACGAGCCGGTGCGCTGGAGGTTCTCGCACTTGAGCCACACCGGGCCGCCGACCCGCTCGGCCAGCGCGCGGGAGTGCTCCAGCGGGGTGTGCCGGACGACCCCCTCCAGCAGGGCCGCCGCGGCGTCGACGTCCGCACCGCCGATCAGCAGTCCGGTCCTCCCCGCCTCCGCAGCCGTCATGCCGTGATCCTCGCAGGGACGGCGCCCAGGTGGCAGCGGCCGAACGGGTGACCAGCGAGGCGCCTGCGTCGTACCGTGGCGGGGGTGACGGACCCTGGCTCCCCCGCCTCCGCTCCCCCCGCCCCCACGACCCTGGGCGAGCTCCGCGACAGCGGGGCCACCTTCCGGCCGGTCAAGGCCGAGATCCGCGCCAACCTGCTCGCCCGTCTGGCGGCCGGCGAGCCCTCCCTGCCGGGCATCGTCGGCTTCGAGGACACCGTCGTCCCCGAGGTGGAGCGCGCCCTCATCGCCGGCCACGACCTGGTCCTGCTCGGCGAGCGCGGGCAGGGCAAGACCCGTCTGATCCGCACGCTGGTCGGCCTGCTCGACGAGTGGACGCCGGTGCTCATCGGCAGCGAGCTCAACGAGCACCCGCTGGCCCCGATCAGCGTGTGGGCGCACCGGCAGATCGCCGAGCACGGCGACGCCACCCCCGTCGGCTGGCTGCACCGCAGCGACCGCTTCGGAGAGAAGCTGGCCACCCCCGACAC
>DASQXT010000456.1:0-4361 GCA_035639575.1 Geodermatophilus sp. | reverse complement strand
GGCGTCGACGGCCTCGATGACGGCGTTCTTCGCACCGGCCGGCGGCACGAAGATGACGCTGACGTCGGCGCCGGTCTCCTTCATCGCCTCGGCGACCCCGCCGAACACCGGGACACTGGCGCCGTCGAAGTCGACGTTCTGGCCGGCCTTCTTCGGGTTCACCCCGCCAACGATCGCCGTCCCCGAGGCCAGCATGCGCTGGGTGTGCTTGCGCCCCTCGGAGCCGGTCATGCCCTGGACGATGACCTTGCTGTTCTCGTTGAGGAAGATCGACATCTCTACTGAGTCCTGTTCAGGCGGGGGCGGATCAGGCGGCGAGCTCGGCGGCCCGGCGGGCGGCGCCGTCCATCGTGTCCACCAGGGTCACCAGCGGGTGGTTGGCCTCGGCGAGGATCCGTCGGCCCTCCTCCACGTTGTTGCCGTCGAGACGGACGACCAGCGGCTTGGTCGCCTCGTCGCCGAGCAGCTGCAGCGCGTGCACGATGCCGTTGGCGACCGCGTCGCAGGCGGTGATCCCGCCGAAGACGTTGACGAAGACGCTCTTCACGGCGGGGTCGGACAGGATGATGTGCAGCCCGTTGGCCATGACCTCGGCCGAGGCGCCGCCACCGATGTCGAGGAAGTTGGCCGGCTTGACCCCGCCGAACTCCTCACCGGCGTAGGCGACGACGTCCAGCGTGCTCATCACCAGCCCGGCGCCGTTGCCGATGATGCCGACCTCGCCGTCGAGCTTGACGTAGTTGAGGTCCTTCTCCTTGGCCGCGGCCTCCAGCGGGTCGGCCGCGGCGGAGTCCTCGAGCTCCTCGTGCTGCGGGTGCCGGAAGCGGGCGTTCTCGTCGAGGGTCACCTTCGCGTCGAGCGCGAGGACGGTGCCGTCGGGCGCCTTGGCCAGCGGGTTGACCTCGACCAGGGTGGCGTCCTCCTTGGCGAAGGTGTCCCACAGCTGGACGGCGACGGCGATCACCTGGTCGCGCACCTCGGCGGGGAAGCCCGCGGCCTCGACGATCTCGGTGGCCTTGGCGGTGTCCACGCCGACCGTGGCGTCGACGGGGATGCGGGCCAGGGCCTCGGGGCGCTCGACGGCGAGCTGCTCGATCTCCATGCCGCCCTCGACGCTGGCCATGGCCAGGAAGGTGCGGTTGGCGCGGTCGAGCAGGTAGGAGAAGTAGTACTCCTCGGCGATGTCACTGGCCTGGGCGACCATCACGCGGTGGGTGATGTGGCCCTTGATGTCCAGGCCGAGGATGTCCTGGGCGCGCGCCCGGGCCTCCTCGGCGTCCTCGGCGAGCTTGACGCCGCCGGCCTTGCCGCGGCCACCGGTCTTCACCTGCGCCTTGACGACGACGGTGGTGCCGATCTCGCGGGCGATCGCCTCCGCCTGCTCGGGGGTCTCGGCGACGCCGCCGGGGAGCACGGGCACACCGTGCGAGGCCAACAGATCACGGGCCTGGTACTCGAAGAGATCCACGAACAGGCACCGTAACCCCCGCCGGACGCGGGCCGTGCACCGGCGCAGGGAGCGTGGGGGGCATCACACGACGCCGGCCACCGGCGTCCCCCGGCGGCGAGCGGTCGCAGTCGCGCTGCGGTCCGCCGCCGCCGCGACGACTGCCCTGCTCACCGCGGGCGTGGCCCCGCGGCGGCGGCCGGGGGGCAGCAGCCGGCGCTCCCGGTCACCCGCTGACCGGCCCGCGCAGCCAGCGGGGCGGGCTGCCGGGTGGGAGGAGCCGGGTGCGGCCGGGCAGGTCGGCGTCCGGGCCGCAGACGAAGGCTCGCGTGGACCACCTCCACCCCGGCGTCGCGCAGGCCGCGGGCGACGCTCGTGGTGACGCGGTCCGCGTCGTCGTCCCCCAGGTGGCGAGGACGACGCGGAGGAGATCCTCGCCGGCCGGGCCGGGTGCGGTCACCGGGCGGTGCTGCGGCGCAGCCGCCACGCCAGCACCGTGAGGACGACGTAGCCGACGCCGGCCAGCAGCAGCCCGACCCCGGGCAGCGTCCACTCCAGCTCGTCGGACACCACGGCGTCGCGCAGGCCGCCCAGCCCGGCAGCGAGGACGACGGCGGCGATGGCGAGCAGGCCGCCGACCGCCGCCAGCCGGGGCCGCAGCGAGGGAGCCAGCACCGAGCACAGGACGACGGTCCCGGCGAGCAGCAGGCCCCCGAGCAGCGCCAGGCCGGGACGCTCGAGCAGCCCCTGCGGGCCCTCCTGCTCGACGACGACCTGCAGGCCGGTGGTCGGGTCGGTGACGATGCGGTCGGGGAGGTCGGCGGCCGGCAGCACCAGGCACAGCACGGCGCCCACCCCCAGCACGGCCGCGGCACAGGCGAGCGCCGGGCGGACGGGGTCGAGGGTGCCGGCGTCGTCCATGACGGTGCGCCCAAAGGCGGCCACCCCCAGGACGCCGGCCAGCACGGTCAGCCCCAGGGCGACGACGCCGAGCACCCAGCCGGGCCCGACGTCGACGGAGCTGGTGAGCACCCGCTGGCCGGCGATCACCTCGATGCCCGGCCGGATGGTGGAGGTGCTGGCCCGGTAGAGCTCGATGAGCAGCAACCCCAGGGCCAGCGCGCCGCCGATCCCGGCGTAGGCGAGGCCGAGGCGCGGCACCCGGCCGGCGACGAGGCCGCCGCCGACCGCCACGGCGGTGAGGGGCACCAGCAGGCCGGCGAGCAGGCTGAGCGCCCCGGCGGACTGGGACACCTCGGTGCCGCCGACCACGAGGTAGGTCGGGAAGAGTGCGGCCGCCCCGGCGAGGCCGGCGAGGACGAGCAGCGCCCCGGTGACGCGGGCGAGCACCGGTGGGTCGCCGACGACCAGCCCGTCGGCCGGCACCGCGGCGGCAGGCTCGGGCGGGCGGTGGGGGCCGGCACGGCGGGCGGAGGGGCGCGCCCTCCTCCCCTCGGGGCGGGTCGAGCGGTCGCGGGTCGAGCCGTCGCGGGCGACCACGGTCCCCCCTTCGTCTTCGGTCACGAACTGGCCTCGGCGCGTGGCGTCGGTGTGACGAACACCACAACGCCGCTTTACCGTCAGGTGAACTGGGGTATCCCGGTGAGGTCGTCGTCCCCGCCGGGACGAGCCTGGTCAGCGGTCCCGGACGGGGAGGAACGATGCGCCCACTCAGCGACCCGGAGTCCGGATTAGCGTCGCACACCGACGCCGGCGGGCCGGGAGCGCCACGGCACCCGGTGCGGTCGCTGATGAGCCTGGCCACGCTCACCGGCGGACTCACCGAACTGGCCCTCGTGGGGGCCCACGCGCTCATCTACCCACTCGGCACGCGCACCGAGCAGCTGCGTCCCGATCCGCGATGTCGCCCCGGCGAGCAGCCGCCCGCGGTGCGCGCTCTGTTCGCCGCCGACCCGCTGGCCGCGCGCGTCCCCGTCGTCCTCGTGCACGGCCTGATCGACAACCACTCGGTCTTCGCGGTGATGCGGCGCAGCCTGCGCCGCCGCGGGTTCACCTCCGTCTGCTCCTGGAACTACAGCCCGCTGCTCGCCGACGTGGCGCGCGGCGCCGCCGACCTCGGCCGGCACCTGGACCGCATCTGCGAGCAGACCGGGCACGAGCGGGTGCACGTCGTCGGACACAGCCTCGGCGGCCTGATCGCCCGCTACCACGTGCAGCGCCAGGGCGGCGACCGGCACGTCGAGTCGCTGGTGACGCTCGGGACGCCGCACCAGGGGTCGGTCCTCGCCCACCTGATGCCCACCCCGCTGGTGCGCCAGCTCCGGCCGGGCTCGGCGGTGCTGCGGGAGCTCGCCGGGCCCGCGCCGGGCGTCCGCACGCCGGTGACCGCGATCTACAGCGACCTCGACCAGGTCGTCCTGCCCACCAATGCCGCGCGGTGCGACCACCCGGACCTGCAGGCCCGCAACGTGCTGGTGCGCGGCGTCGGCCACATGTCGCTGCCCTTCCACCGCACCGTCCTCGACGAGGTCGCCGCCACCCTCGCCGGCCACCGCCGGCCGCGCACCCAGGCGCCCGCACGGGCCGCCGTCGCCTGAAGAAGGACCCTCCTGCCCCCGCCACTCGCGCGCTCCCGGCGGGTCCCTGCAGGAGGGCCGTTCCAGCACGTCACCGTGCTCTCGGTGGCGCCCGCAGCAGTGCCGCCCCACGTCTCCCGTCCGTCACACCGGTCACGTGTGGCGGGCCGTCGTGCGCTGGAACACCGGCACCTCCGTCACACCTGCCCCACGCAGCGCAGCCGTGTCGACACCCGGGTGTCGGTGACCCGTCGCAGAGCTGACTGATCGTTACGGTCCGATCACGGAGCCGGTATCCACCGGCAGGCGTCCCCCGACGTCCCCGCCGCCGTCGCTCCCCCGACGGGTCGCCCTCGCGGCACCCACCCGGGGAGGCG
>DASQXT010000455.1:0-4737 GCA_035639575.1 Geodermatophilus sp. | reverse complement strand
CCTGCAGGGTGGTCCGTGCGGGCAGCAGGTCGACGGTCTGGTCCTCGAACATGATTCCTCCTGGAATGTCCTCGACGAAGTGGTGCCAGCCGAGCGGGAAACCCTTGTGAAGGAAGCGCGCGGGCGCGCTGAGTCCATTTCCGGCCCAGCTGGCCGCCGATCATCATGTGGATGTCGGCGAATTCGATCCTGACGAGAGGGGGGCGTCCGGGCAACGGTGAGCGCTACCGAGATGACGGCTGGGCGCACGGAACCTGACCGCAGTGGGACACGTACCGATGGCACCCGGCCACGGAGTACCCGGCGGCGGGACCCTGAGGTGTCATCGCGCCGCTCGTCCCGAATCCGCCTCCAAGCGTTCCGGCACGGTGAGGGAATAATTACTATCTGTGACGACTCGGCCGCCTGGGTCGATTCGATCCGTAGGACGCGAGAGACTGCCTGTGATGAGGCGGCTCCGTGACGGAATCACCACTACTCTCAGCAACAGGGCCGTTTCGAACATAGGCCCGGGGGAGCCGACGGTCGTGATCGTATCTGCACAGGTCTGCACCCAGCCGTGGCTGGATCCAGGCGGAGGACATCCACGGGAGAGTCAGTCGTCGACCCCTGCTGCGACGGACTGATGGCGGGGGAGCGCGCGCTGCTGTTCGGTCGGGATGCTGCCTGCCAGGTCATCGTCGGCAAGTTGGTCGCTGATCCTCCGGGCAACCTCGTGATCGTGGGTCCGGCGGGTGTCGGCCGCACGCGACTCGCCCGAGAGGCGCTGTCCCTGGCCGAGGGCAAGGGATGTTCCACCCGCTGGGTTGCGGGGACGAGGGCGGCTGCCCAGGTGCCGCTGGGCGCCCTCGCCCACCTCTTCCCCGCCATCGACACCGGGACGGACACGCTGGCACTCCTGCAGCAGGCGACCAGGGCCATCGTCGGCGACCGTGCCGGACCGCGACGCGTCCTGGGCGTCGACGACGTCCACCTCCTCGACCCCCTGTCGGTCACCCTGCTGCACCAGCTCGCCGCCGGCGGGGCGGTGAGCCTGGTCCTGACGGTCCGCACCGGCAACGCGGTCCAGGACCCGGCGGCGACCTTGTGGAAGGACGGGCTGGCCACTCGCATCGAGCTGCAGCCGCTCCAGCGTGAGGACGCCGACCGGCTGATCGGCCACTGCGTCGACGGTCAGGTGCAGACCCGGACCGTCGAGCGTCTCTGGCGGTTGAGCGGGGGGAACCCGCGGTACCTGCACGAACTCGTGGAGGACGGCCTGCGCACCGGCCGGCTGCGGCGGTACGAGGACCTCTGGTACTGGGTCGGGGAGATGGTCCCGTCTCAACGCCTCTCGGAGATCGTCCTGGACCACCTGGGGCACCTGGACGCCGACGAGTGGCGAGCCCTGCACGTCCTCGGGACGGCGGGGACCTGCAGCATCGAACAGCTGGTGGAACTCAGCAGTCCGGACGCCGTCGCCGCTCTGGAGCGGCGCGGCATGATCGACGACGACGGGCGTGGATCCGGGGAGGTCCGGGTCGCCCATCCGCTGTACACCGAGGTGGTCCGGAGCCTCGTCCCGGAGGCCGCGCGGCAGCGGATCCGTCGCCGGCTGGCCCGGGATCACGCAGCCGGCGGACGTGACGACCACCTCCTCCACCGCGCCGTCGTGCTGCTCGATAGCGGGGCCACCGTGCACAGCGGCCCCCTGCTCACCGCCGGAGCCCGTCAGGCGGTCGCCCAGCTGGACCTCCCCCTGGCCGAGCGGTTGGCCCGGGCCGCCGTCGAGGAGGGTGGCGGGTTCCCGGCCCACGCGACCCTGGTCGAGGCCGTCCGCTGGCAGGGCCGGCCGGTGCTCGCCGAACGGCTGGCAGCCGCCGCAGTACCCGCGGCGAGCTGCGACGAGGACCGGGCGCGGTTGGCGGCAGCCCGGGCGCTGATCCTGTTCTGTGGGCTGGGGCAGGCCGACCGGGCGAGGGCGGTGATCGGCGAGGCCCGTGCGACCGTGCGAGACGACGATGCCCACGCCCTCCTCGCCGCTGCCGAGGCGATGCTGGCCTTCCTCGGTGGGGATCCCCACCGAGCGGTGCGGCAGGGCATGACCGTGCTGTCAGCCCCCCCGGGCGCCGCCCACGCGCTCGCGGCGGCCGCGGTGGCAGGCGGCCTGGCGGTGACCGGTCAGACAGAGCAGGCGCTGACCACGGCTGAGTCGGGCCGGGTGGCGCTCGACTCCCATCCCGATCCGGCGGAGCGGATCCACACGCAGGTGACGCTCGCACAGGCGGAGGTCCTGGCGCTGGGTCTCAGTGGACGGTTCTGCCAACTCGAGCAGCGGGCGGCTGAACTGCACCGGCAGAACCTGGCGACGACGCCCGAGTGGATCGGGGACGCCATCGCCAGCGTCCACAGGGGGTGGGCGGCACTGGCCAGCGGGCGGCCGCGCGTGGCCAGCCGGTGGTTGGCCGAGGCGTTGCCGGCTCTGGAGGAGCGGGATCCGGTCGGCCTGCTCCTGCTGTGCCGGTCCTCGCTGGCGGCGGCGCGGGCCCTCGTCGGAGACGTCTGCGCAGCCCGTCGGCTGATAGACGGCTCGCAGCCGGCCTCTGCCGGGGCGGTCGCGGTGTTCGATCCGCTGCGGCGCATGGCGGAGGCGTGGGTCGCAGCCGCGGAGGGCCGGCGGGTCCAGGCTGGTGTTCTCGTGCTCGAGGCAGCGGCGCTGGCCGCTGGTCAGGGCCAGGAGGCCCTCGAGGCGGTCCTGCTGCACGACGGTCTACGACTGGGACAGGGCCCGAGGGTCGTCGAGCGGCTGCACCAGCAGGCCGAACGGCTGGACGCACCGTTCATGGCCGACCTCGCCGCCCACGCGGCGGCCGCTGTTGCCGAGTCCGCCGAGGGGCTGGACAGGGCGAGCTCCCGCTTCGAGCAGACCGGAGCGCTGCTGTTGGCGGCGGACGCGGCGACCGAGGCCGCCTCCGCCTACGAGCGGCGAGGGGAGCGCCGAGCGGCGGCCGCGGCCCGATTGCGGGCGGCCGCCTTCGCCCACGAGTGCGGCCTGACCCAGGGGCCGGCGCTCGACGTCCTGCCTCTGCCGGCGTTGACCGCTCGGGAGCGCGAGGTCGCCCGCCTGGCCAGTGCGGGGCTGAGCAATCAGGCGATCGCCTCCAGGCTCGTGGTGTCGGTTCGTACGGTGGAGACCCACCTCTCTCACGCCTACGCCAAGTTGGGGATCAACCGGCGCGCGGACCTGGGGACGATGCTGCCGGCCGCTGCCATGGCGCGGTCCTAGCTGCACTGCTCAGCCAGGTTGGTCAAGCGGGTGATCGGCGGGCGACGTCCGACGGCGGCGTGGGGCCGATGATGGTTGCATTCGTGCAGCCAGGCCGGTAGCACCTGGCTGCAGCCAGGCCGGTAGCACCTGGCTGCGGGCCAGTCCGCTGAGGAACATCCGGTGGGAAGGCCCAGCCGTCGGTCAGGTGGAGGCCGGCACGCCCCGGCGGGCGCCCAGTGACGGTCTTGTGCGCATGCCGGGCGTCGGGGTCGACGGCGGAGATGACCCGGTCAGCGGCGACCCGCCGGGCCATGCGCCACCGCCCGGCGGTGCCAGCACCGTCCTCGGCCGGCTCCACGTCCTGCCCGGCGACCAGCGCCAGCAGGGCGACTGCCCGGGCCGGGTGCGCGGCCAGTTCCCGCTCGGGCAGGTGGCCCAGCAGTCAGTGCGCGTCGCTGGTCAGCGCGCCGACCAGATCGGCGCAGGCCTCGGCGTCGTCCTGGGCGATCGGCGGCTTGCCGGCCTGGTCGTAGTCGTGCCCGGTGCAGTGCGCCGCGACCACCGCGGCGGCACCGGGGGCACCTCCCGGGCCACCCGGCGGATCGCCGCGATCAGTCGGATTACCGTGTCCTGCGTGGCGACCGCGTCGGTCAGCACCGTGGAGTTCAGCACCCGCCGGGTCTTGCCCGACAACGCTCCCGTGGCCTGCACGACCTCGCGGGCCGCGTCGAAGACCCGGTTCGGCCGCGCGGAGGCAGCCAGTCGGCGTCGCCAGTAGGTCAGCACCGGCGAATGGAACGCGGCCGCGGCGGTCGGCAGCCCCACCGCGGCCTTCTACCGCAGATCGAAGGTGAGCGCCTCGACCGCCTCCCGATCCGAAAGTCCCTGCAGCGCCTGCAGCACGTGCAGCACCAGCACCGGCGCCACCACGTCGGCCGGCATGCTCGGCCGCCCAACCGCGACAAGAAGAGGTCGGCGGACAGCGCATCCGGGAACAACACCCGCCGGTGCTCGGCCAGAAACACGAACACGCCGCCCAGCGGCAACAGGTGATCCGACAGCGACTCGGCATCCACCACCACATGTTCAGACTGGGAAGCCCTGCACGACCCCTGTCGTCCCGCCGCCGAAGCCCCTGGAACGACAGCCTTCTCCAGCAGGCTCCCAGCTCGCCTCGACCGGGTGCAGCCCGTCCTGCAGCAGCCATCCTGAACCGGCAGCTTGAGCCGACTCAGCGCGGTTCGGCTCCGATCGAAAGGAACACGACCGACCGCCGCCCCGCGCGGTCCATCGCTGATGGTCGTGGAGTCCCGTGGGCGCGGTTCCTCCCCACGGGAGCCGGTCCGGCCGGCTCAGCGGGGGGTGCGGCGGCGCTCCCAGTTGGGGTTGACCTCGTCCTCGTCCTCGTCGCCGCCGAAGCCGACGACGCTCTCCATGCCGGGGGAGAGGACGCCCCACTCGATGAGCCGGCTGGTCAGCTCGTCGGGGCT
>DASQXT010000454.1:0-4705 GCA_035639575.1 Geodermatophilus sp. | reverse complement strand
GGCGATCCGCCGGGCGACGTCCTGCTCGGTGAGGCCGGCGTCGGCCAGCACCTGGCCGACGCTGCCGTGCTCGAGGAACGCCTGCGGCAGGCCCAGCGACCGCAGCGGGACGTCGACGCCGCGGTCCTGCAGCGCCTGGGTGAGCGTGGTGCCCACGCCGCCGGCCCGGCCGCCGTCCTCGACGGTGACCACCAGCCGGAAACCGGACGCCAGCGCCACGAGCTCAGCGGGGACCGGCAGCACCCAGCGTGGGTCGACGACGGTGACGTCGATGCCGTGGTCGGCGGCGCGCTCGGCGGCGGCCAGGCACATCGGGACCATCGAGCCGACCGCGACCAGCAGCACCTCCTGCTGCGCACCGCGGCGCAGCACGTCGACCGGGCCGCGCCGCTCCAGCGCGGGGACGTCGACCGGCGGGACCCCCTTCGGGAAGCGGACGACGCTCGGCCCGTCGGTCACCTCGACCGCCTCGCGCAGCGCCTCCCGCAGCGTCGACTCGTCCCGCGGCGCGGCCAGCCGCAACCCCGGGACGACCGAGAGGATCGACATGTCCCACATGCCGTTGTGCGAGGCGCCGTCGCTGCCGGTGACGCCGGCCCGGTCCAGGACGACGGTGACCGGCTGGCGGTGCAGCGCGACGTCCATCAGCAGCTGGTCGAAGGCCCGGTTGAGGAAGGTCGAGTAGACCGCGACCACCGGGTGCAGCCCGGCCATCGCCAGGCCCGCCGCCGAGGTGAGCGCGTGCTGCTCGGCGATGCCGACGTCGAAGGTGCGCTCCGGGAAGCGCTCGGCGAAGGGGGCCAGGCCGGTCGGGTGCAGCATCGCCGCGGTGATCGCGACGACGTCGGAGCGCTCGGCGCCGATGCGCACCAGCTCGTCGGAGAAGGCCGTCGTCCAGTCCCGGCCCTTGGCGGCCGGGCTCGCCCCGCTGTCGGGGTCGAAGACCCCGGTGGCGTGCCAGGCGTCGATCTGGTCGGTCTCGGCCGGCGGGTAGCCGAAGCCCTTGGTGGTGACGGCGTGCACGATGACCGGCCCGCCGAAGGAGCGGGCGCGGCGCAGCGCGGACTCCATCGCCCGGACGTCGTGCCCGTCGACCGGGCCGATGTACTTCAGGCCGAGGTCCTCGAACATGCCCTGCGGGGAGAGCACGTCCTTGAGGCCCTTCTTGATGGCGTGCAGCGCGTCGTAGAGCGCCGAGCCGACCACCGGGGCGCGGTGCAGCGCCTGCCGCACCTGCAGCAGGGCCTGCTCGTAGCCCGGGCGCAGCCGCAGCGTGGCCAGCGCGTCGGCGACCCCGCCGATCGTCGGCGAGTAGGAGCGGCCGTTGTCGTTGACGACGATGACCACCGGGCGGTCCTGCGCGCCGGCGATGTTGTTCAGCGCCTCCCAGGCCATGCCACCGGTGAGCGCACCGTCGCCGATGACGGCGACCACCGGGCGCTGCTCGCCGCGGACGGCGAAGGCCTTGGCCAACCCGTCGGCGTAGGACAGCGAGGTGGAGGCGTGGCTGTTCTCCACCCAGTCGTGCTCACTCTCGGCGCGGCTCGGGTAGCCGGAGAGGCCGCCGCGCTGCCGCAGCCGGGCGAAGTCCTCCACGCGCCCGGTGAGCATCTTGTGCACGTAGCTCTGGTGACCGGTGTCGAAGACGATCGGCTCGCGCGGGGAGTCGAAGACCCGGTGCACGGCGATGGTGAGCTCGACCGCCCCGAGGTTGGGCCCGAGGTGCCCGCCGGTCCGGGCGACGCTGGTGACCAGTGCGTCGCGGATCTCAGCGGCGAGTGCCGGCATCTGGTCGGCCGGGAGGGCCTTCAGGTCGTCGGGGCTGTGGAGCGATCGCAGGAGCGACACGAGGGGGTGCGTCCTCTCCATCGGCGGCAGGAGCGGCGTCGCGACGGCCGCCGACCCACTGTATCCGCGCTTTCCTCCCCCTTCCGGGCGAGCGCCGGAGCTGGATGCAGGCTCACAGCCGCGGCACCCACCGCTCGCCCCGCAGCGCCCCGGCCACCACCTCGACCCCGCGGGCGGCGGCCGCCAGCCGGGCGCCCTCCCGCTCGTAGGCGGTCATCGCCGCCTCCATCGCGTCGGCCGGCAGCTCGTCGGCGAGCTCCACCCGCACCGTGCGCCACCCCGCCCGCGCCGCCTCGAGCCCCGCGGCGACGTGGTCGCGGGCGAAGCGGGCGAGCAGCACCGGATAGCGGCGCAGCACCTCGTGTGCCCGGTAGTCCGGTGGCACCAGGTCGAACAGCCAGGCCACCGCGGTGTGCTCCCAGTCAGGGGCGCCGGGCGGTCGCACGGCGGCGGGCCAGCCCGGCGGCAGCGCAGCATCCACCGCAGCAGTCTGCCGCACCGGTCGAACGCACGTTCGATCCGCCGCCCTGGACGGCGACGATGTCGGCGATCTCACACCGATCCGGCCCCGTGGCCGTGCCAGATCGGCGATCTCGCCGAGCGGGAGGTCCTCCCTCAGGAGGTGGGGCGCTTGAGCCAGAACTGCTCGAAACCCCAGGTACCCGCGCCGCTGGAGTGGTAGCTCACAAGCTCCCAGCCCTCGCTCCCCAGCCGGTTGAGCACCGAGCTGGTGTCACCCGCTTGGCGCTCCGGCTGGCCGCCGGGGAGCTTGACGCTCACCCCTGCCCGCTGCGACTCCGCGTCGTTGGCCGTGATGACCGAGGCGTACTCCCAGGTGGTCACGAGTCGCCACCGTAGTCGGTCGCCCTCCTCGCCCCGGGTCCGGTCGAGCGGATCCCGGCCGGACCCTTCCGTCACGGCGCCGTCCGGGTTACCGTCACTCCGCGCGGCCGTCCGAACGCTCTGCGTGCGCAGAGCCAAGGACCATCCTCCCGGGCTCGCCGCCCGACCGCCGCCTCACACCCACCACCCGCACCGCCGAGGGGACCGCCCGCATGCTCCGCCTGTCGCGCCCGCAGCCCGGGGGCGCCCACTCGCCCCGGTTCGCGACGACCGCCCTCGGGATGCTGTCCTTCGTCGGCATGGCCGCCGGCCTGGGCGCCGTCGCGGCCGACGACGGCGGGGTGTCCGGGCCGGGCACCACGGCGGTGCACGGCACGGTCGACGCCTCCCACAGCGGCGTCGGGGACGCCGTCCGGGCCGGGGAGGTCGGCGACGCCGTCCGCGCCGGGGAGATCGGGGACGCCGAGCGCGCCCGCGACGTCGGCGACGCTGTCCGCACGGCCGAGAGCGAGACCCCGGTCCCCTCCCCCGCCGCACCCCTGCCCGGGGACCCCGGCGCGCCGACCGCCGCCGGGATCCCGGTCCCCTCGCCTACAGCAGGCAGCCCCTCGCCGGGCCCCTCGCCGAGCCCGTCGCCGGTGCAGCAGCCGGCGCCCGCTGCGTCGGCGTCGGCTCCCTCGCCGTCGGTCGCGTCGTCCGCCACCCCGGCACCGCGGGCCCCGGTCACCCCCGCGCCGGCCGTCCCGCAGCCGGTCGCCCCGCAGCCGGCCGTCCCCCAGCCGGTCGTCCCGGCCCCGACCGTGCAGGCCGCGGTCCCCGCCGTCCCGCAGGCGGTGCCGTCGACCCCGGCGGCGGAGCCGACGCCGACGGAGGCCACGGTGACCGCGACGACCCCCGCCCCGGACCGTCAGGAGGCGGACGGCAAGCAGAAGAAGCCCAAGAAGCCCAAGAAACGCGACCGGAACTGAGCGGTCAGGCGCGCTCGAGCAGCGCCACGCACTCCACGTGCGCGGTCATCGGGAAGGCGTCGAAGCCGCGCAGCCCGGTCAGCCGGTAGCCACCCCCGGCGAACGCGGCGACGTCCCGCGCCAGTGCCGCCGGGTCGCAGGCCACGTAGACCACCGCGCGCGGCCCGGCGCCGGCGAGCACCCGGCTGACCGCCGCCCCGGCACCGGCCCGCGGCGGGTCGAGGACGACGACGTCGGGGGCCCCGCCCAGCTCGGTGAGCAGCTCGGTGAGCCCCTCGGCGTCCACCTCGCCCTGCCAGACCTCCGCCTGCGGCAGCGCCGCGAGGTTGGCCTCGGCGGCGGCGCAGGCGGCCTCGTCGGCCTCCACGCAGACCACCCGCCCCGCGGCCCCGGCCGCGGGCCCCAGCGCGCCGCCGAACAGGCCCGCCCCGGCGTAGAGGTCGAGCACCGTCTCCCCCGCCCGGACGGCGGCGAACGCGGCCACGGTCGCGGTGAGCGCGTCGGCCGCGGCGGGGTGCACCTGCCAGAAGCCGGTGCCCTCGACCTCCCAGTCGCGCCCGGCGGCCCAGCGGGCAGCCCGGCCGGCCGGCTGGGCCGGCACGTCCTCGCCGGCG
Source organism: Geodermatophilus sp. (assembly GCA_035639575.1). GTDB lineage: Bacteria > Actinomycetota > Actinomycetes > Mycobacteriales > Geodermatophilaceae > Geodermatophilus. The sequence goes on along the minus strand of DASQXT010000454.1, from coordinate 432 downwards.
CGCAGCACCCGCGTCGACTGCGGCCGGCCCCGGCGGTCGAGCCGGGTGGTGGTCACCGTGCCGGCGGAGTCGACAGCGACGTCCACCGCGCCGGCGCCGGGCCAGCGGCGGTCGAGGACGGCGGCCGCGGCCGGCTCCACGGTGATCGGGCAGTCGTCGAGCAGCACCAGGTCGTGCGAGCGGTGCCGGCGCAGCCCCGGGGCCCCGGCACGGTCGACGGCGAACCGGGCACGGGTGCGCCAGCGCAGCGGACCGCCGGGCAACGCCTCGACGACCAGGTCGCGCACGACGGCGTCGTCCCCGGACAGGCCGCCGAGCCGGGTCAGCTGCTCGCGGACCACCGCGGCCTTGAGCCGCAGCTGCCCCTCGTGCGTGACGTGCTGCCAGTCGCAGCCGCCGCAGCGTCCCGGGCCGCTGTACGGGCAGGGCCGC
>DASQXT010000453.1:0-4814 GCA_035639575.1 Geodermatophilus sp. | reverse complement strand
CTGGGTGCTGGTCAAGCTCGTGGTCAACCTGGTGCTGGTCGCCCTGGTGCCCGTGCTGCTCCAGCCCCGGCTGGCCGAGGTGGCGCAGCAGGCGCGCCGGGTCGACGCCGGACTGGTCGAGCGGCTCGGGCGGATCCCCCTCGACCTGCTGTTCCCGGCCTTCGTGTCAGGCACCGCGCTGCTCGTCGCCTCGGTCCTCGCCATCTGGAAGCCGTGGGGACCGACCCGCCGCCGGTGACCGCCGTCCCCCGCCGGCCGCCCGTCGTCGGCTGCCCACCGCCCGACCCGCCGTGATCATGGGGTTGTTGCCACCACCAGCGGCGTGTCCGCGCGTGTCGCCCGCAACAACCCCATGATCAACTCGGGGAGGCGGGAGCAGCAGCGGCAGGGCAGCCGGGCGCGCGCAGTCGGCGGGTCCGCTGGGGGTGCCCGCGAAGAGAGCGAGTGGCGTCCGGGAAGAGAACAGCGGCCCCGTCCCGGAGGACGGAGCCGCTGTGCTGTCTCAACCAGACGTGCACCCGAAGGGATTCGAACCCCTAACCTTCTGATCCGTAGTCAGATGCTCTATCCGTTGAGCTACGGGTGCGTGCTCTTCAGTTGTCGTGCGCGGAGGCTCCGGGATTTGAACCCGGGATGGGGATTAACCCAAACCGCATTAGCAGTGCGGCGCCATAGACCGGACTAGGCGAAGCCTCCCGGGGTCCGAGTCCCCCCGGAACCACCGAGGAGTGAGACTACCAGCGCCCCGGGAGGCGGTCCGCCAGGGGGTCCCCCCGCATCAGACGGCCAGCGGCTCCGACACCCGCCCGCGAGCCGGACGGCGGCCCGGCACCAGCGTCACGAGCACCGCGAGGGCGGCCCCGGCGACGGCGAGCAGCAGGCTGCCGCTCACCCCGGCCCGGCTCTCGATCAGCGCACCGCCGAGCGCGGCCCCGACCGCCGAGGCGCCGGTGGCCATCGTCGACAGCCAGGTGAAGGCCTCGGTCGTGGCGTGCGCGGGGGCGATCGCGCCCACCAGCGAGTTCTGCACCGTCAGCGTCGGGGCGATCGCCGTCCCGCCGAGGAACAGCAGCGCGCCGAGCACCCACGGGTCGGACGCCGCGGCCAGCGGGGCCAGACCGATCGTCACGCCGAGCAGCAACCAGCGGTACTGCCGCGGCAGCGAGGCGCTGACCACCCGGGCGCCGAACCACAGCCCGCCGGCCACCGACCCCAACGACCACAGGGCCAGCAGGACGCCGGACAGGCCGGGGGACCCGATGGCGCCGGCGAACGCGGGGACCGCGACCTCCAGGGCACCGAAGCCGAGCATCAGCGCCGAGCCGCTGAGCAGCACCCGGGGCATGCCCGGCGCGAGGACCGTGGCAAACGGGCTGTCCCGGTGCGCCACCGGCACCGACACCCAGCCGCGCATCGCGCCCGAGGCCGCGATCCCGAGTGCACCGGCCACGGCCAGCGCACCGGCCACGGCCAGCGCCCACGCCGGGGTGGCCAGCACGGCGAGCGCGGCGACGAGCGTGGGGCCGGCCACGAAGACCAGTTCGGTCGCGGTGGCGTCGAGGGCGTACGCGGTGCCGCGCACCTGCGGGTCGACCCGGGACCACAGCGCGCGCACCGCGCCCGACACCAGCGGCGTCCCGGCGCCCGCGGCGGCCGAGGCCGCGACGATCGCGGCCGTCGGGGCGCCCCCGAGGACGACGGCCACGAGCAGGACGAGCAGCAGGGGGTACGTCGCGGCCTGGGCCAGCAGCACCAGGCGCGGGGTGCGGCGGTCGGCCAGCCGGCCGAGCACCGGCGCCATCCCGGCCATGGCCAGGCCGTAGGTGGCCGACGCGAGACCGGCGACGGCGTAGGAACCGGTCTGCTGCTGCACCATGAGCAGCAGCGCGAGCGGGACCATGGCCGACGGGAGACGGCCGGCGAAACCGGCGACGAGCAGCACCGGAGCGGACGGCAGACGCCAGACGGACAGGTACGAACGCACAGCGGACTCACTTCGGGTAGCACACGGAACGGGAAGAGTAGGGGGTCAAACAGCGTTGACTACCTACACGCTACGGACGACGGCGTAGGGGGTCAAGTGCGACACACCACCTACAGGACGTCGACGGCACCTCAGCGGTAGGGGATTCCATGGACTACGACACCTACGGGTCCACAGCGGTCGAGCTGGCGATCGACCTGGCCAACGCCGACCGGGACGTCGGGCCGGACTGGGCCGCGGCGTTCCTGCGCGCCCACGACGAGTGGTTCGCGCCCGGCAGCGTCCTCGACCTCTCCGCCGACGAGACCGGCCAGGCGGCCACGACCGCCGACCTGGTGCGCGCCGTCGCCGTCGCCCGGTCCGAGGGCGAGGTGATGGACCGGCTCAACGCGCTGCTCGCACTGGCCCACCCCAAGCCCTACGCCACCGACCACGACGGCGCGCTGCACCTGCACTACGCGCGTCCCGACGCACCCCTGCTCGAGCAGCTGACGACGACGGTGGCGATGGGCCTGTCCCAGGTCGTCGTCCAGCACGGCTGGCAGCGGATCGGCGTCTGCTCGGCCGAGGGCTGCGACGACGTCTACGTCGACACCTCGCGGAACGCCAGCCGCCGGTACTGCTCCAACACCTGTGCCAGCCGCTCGACGGTCGCCGCGTACCGGGCCCGCCGGAAGGCCTGAGGGAGCGCTCCCGGGCTCGCGGTGGCGGTCTGCGGGCTCCGGTCGACCTACTCCCCGGACCCCGACCCGGGGCGGAGGCGGTCGGCGGCACCCAGGGCGAGCCGCTCGGCCCGGTGTCGCAGCGCCGTCGCCGGTGCGGTCACAGCGCTCACCGGCACCCGCTCGAACCGGTAGCCCGCGAACTCCCGCGGGGTGGCGCCGAAGCGGGCCTTGAAGCGCATCAGCGACTCGACCCCGCCGGACTCCCCCATGTCGTAGTACCGGCAGCCGCTCAGGCTCGCGTGCTCGATCGCGTGCCGGTGCAGCAGGTCGTTGGCCCGGACCGGTCCGGCCACGTCCCGGTCGCTCGCCGCCCGCCAGGCGAGCGCCACGTCGCCCTGCACCAGCGTGATCATGGCCGCGACGGGCACACCGTCGAGCCGGGCGAGCCACACCGTGAACGCCTTCGCCAGCGACTCGGACAGCGTGAGCAGCCGGTCCAGCGGCTCGTTCGCCCGCCCCCTGCGGCGGGCGATCCGCAGCGGGATGCCGCGCTCCCGCGCCCGGCGGTCGATCCACCCCTCGTAGAGCCGGTGGAACGCCAGGACCGCCTCCGCGCCGTGGCACGGCTCGACCGTCACGCCCTCCTTCACCGCCTTGCGGACCGCCTTGCGTGCCATCTTGGAGAAGTGCGCCCACAGGGCGTCCCAGTCCCGGTCGAGGTCGAGCACGTGGTGCACCTCGGGGAGCTCGTGGGCCCCCGCGGCACGGGCCGCGGCGGCCCACAGCGGCGCCTGCTCGAAGTCGGGACGCACGGTCGTCCGCAGCGCGCGGCTGTCCCGCAGGTCGGCGACGACGGCCGCCACGTCCTCGGCGCGCAGCGGGGTGGCCGAGACCAGTCCGCCGGCGCCCCAGGTGGACGGCATGGAGAACTCGCTGGTGAGGACCCGGGGCAGCGTCCTGCGGCGGACCAGCGGCAGCACGAGGGGCGCGCCGTCGCTGCCCTCGTAGAGCCGCGAGGCGTCCTCCCACGGCCCGTGCGCGCACACGGCGTCCAGCCAGGCCGGCGTCTGGCTCGGCAGGACCGACCCGTTCGCGTCGACCAGCGCCTCCCACGTCGTGCGCGGCGCCGGTGTGGTCGTGCAGCGTCCCACCACGTCCCCCGTCCCCCTCGTTCCGAGCGGCGCGGAGCGCCCCACGGACGCCGGTAGTTGTACCAAGCAACCTGGTGGCCGGAGAACGGTCCGCGCCGTCCCGTCGGCGACAGCCTCGCCCGTGGACCGCCGCACGGATAGCGTCCGTCGCATGGCGAGCGCGCGACACTGGGACGCCCGCCTGCACTCGCTGGTCGGCGGACTGCCGGACACCCCCGCCGACGCGTGGCTGCGCCGGCTGACCACCGCCGCCGACCACGGCCGCCTGTGGATGGCCGTCGGCGCCCTCCTCTCCCTCCGCCGCGGGGCGCTGCGCCGGGGTGCGGTCCGCGGGCTGGCCTCGATGGCGGTCTCCAGCGGGGTGGTCAACGCCGCGCTCAAGCCGGTGTTCGGTCGCCGTCGTCCCGACCTCGGCGCGCACCCGGTGCACCGCCTGCTGCACGAGCCGCTGACCACGCACTCCTTCCCCAGCGGGCACTCCTCGTCGGCCGGGGCGTTCGTCACCGGCGTCGCGCTGGAGTGCCCGGCGGCCGGGGCCGCGCTCGCGCCGCTGGCGGTCGCCGTCGGCTACTCGCGGGTGCACGTCGGCGTGCACTACCCGGGGGACGTCGTCGTCGGACTGGTCACCGGCGCGGCGGTCGCCGTGGGCGGCCGGCACTGGTGGCCGGTGCGGCCGACTGAGCCGGCCCGGGTGCGGGCGGTGCGCTGCGTCCCGGCGCTGCCCGGCGGCGAGGGGCTGGTCGTGGCGGTCAACCCGCGGTCGGGCGCCGCGGACTACGACCCGGTGCTGCAGGTCCGTCGCCTGCTGCCGCGCGCCGAGGTCCGCGAGCTGCGGCCCGGCGTCGGCGTCGAGGACCTCCTGCAGGACGCCGTCCGCGCCGGCGGGGTGCGCGCGCTGGGGGTCGCCGGCGGCGACGGCAGCGTGGCGTCGGCGGCGGTGGTCAGCCGGCGCAGCCACGCGTCGGCGGGGGTGTCCGGCAGTCCGCCGACCAGCGAGTGCAGGCGGGCGTCCCA
>DASQXT010000452.1:0-21139 GCA_035639575.1 Geodermatophilus sp. | reverse complement strand
AGCTGGCCAGCACCCGCGGCCGGGTCGTGGGCGTGGCGTCCAGCCCGAACGGGACCTCGCTGGCCAGCGCCGATGCCGACGGAACGGTGCAGGTGTGGGACCTGAGCTGGTGGGATCGGCCGCCCACGGACTGGGTCGAGGCCGGCTGCGGATTGGTCAACCGCAACCTGTCCCGCGCCGAGTGGAGCCAGTTCGCCGGGGAACGGTCGTACCAACGGACCTGTCCGGAACTCCCCAAGGGGGAAGGCGCACCGGACGATGCCCCCGCCACCAGATACTGAGCTGAGCCGCCCTCGACGTCCGCGGCGCATAGCGGTGTCGACCCGGCGGGTGACGTGGACGTGACGCACGGGTGACGGTCGTGCTGCGACCGTGACAGGCCGATGATCAGCTCACGGCAGATGCGGCGGAGGGACGGCGGCCCCGGGCGGTCGGCCTCCGCGGATGGAGCGCTGATGACCGAGACGACCCTCAGCGACCTGCTCCCCACCCCACCGGTGTCGTCGGCGGCACCGGCCGTGGACCCGCAGCAGGCGAGTGCGCCCCTCCCGGTTGCTCCTCCGCTCCTCATCGACGTCGTCTGGGGTCATCTCGCGCGCACACCTGGGGACATCCACGTCACGGGCCACTACCTCGGCGTCATGCCCACTGCCGCGGAACGGGCCCTCGACGAGGCCATCTCGGTGCCCGGTGGCCGACAGCTCATCGCCGAGCACACCCGCCGTCGTTGGTTGGTCGGTGCTCTCGGGGAGGTCTCGTACTTCCCCGGGCACACCCCCGGAGGGACCGGCGACTCGCTCGTGGTCCGGGCCGCGGTGGCGGGCATGGGCCGCGTGGGCACGTTCAGCGAGAGCAACGCCGTGCGGCTGTACGCGTCGCTGGTGCGTGAGCTCGCGGGCCTGGCCTGCGTCGAGCACGCGGTCACCGTCCCCATCGGATCGGGGGCGGGCAACCTCTCCATCGACCAGGTCGCCCGCGCGCTCGTCGTGGGATGCGGTGAGGGACTGGCCGGCCTGCCGCCGGAGGACCGGCGCCTGCGGCAGGTGTCGGTCGTGGAGCTGAACCGACTCCGGGCGGAGAAGCTGCACGCCGCCCTGACCGAGGCTGCCCGCATCGAGGCCGCACGAGCAGAGGCAGCTCACGGCCGCGCACGGGTCCAGGTCCTCCCCGCGATCGCCACCACACCGGGCGGCGAGGTCGGGCCGGACGCCGTCGTCCTGTACCTGGCCCGGTCGCTGCTGACCCGACTCACCCGGCACCACGGGGACGAGGCGACCGGGCGGCTCCTCGACGACGTCCGCGCGGACCTCCCTGACGAGATCAGGGAGCAGATGGCGACCAAGCTGGAGGAACTGGCCGCCGCGCCCGCAGAGGTCGTCGACGTGCGACTGCGCGCGACAGACGACATCGACCCCCTGGCCCAGGGCTCCCCCTCGGATCACCCCGTGCCCACCAGGATCACGGCGCTGCAGCCGACCGACGCAGGTGGCGTGAGCTTGTCGGCGCTGACCGCCCGGGCGACGGTGCCCGAGCGCGAGGTGCGGCTCGACCGCAACCTGCTGGCCGAGCTGATCCGACGGCTGACCGCCCCGGAGGAGCGGGACGCCGAGGAGCTGCCGCACTTCCTGACCCGCTTCCTGGTGCCACTGGACCTGCTGGCCTACCTGAGCGGCGATGCCCCCCTGATCGTCGAGGTCGATCCGCGGACGGCGCGGGTGCCGTGGGAGTTCCTCGTGCCGGCCACCGAGGGTGCGGAGAACCTCGAGCCGCTGGCTGTCCGGCAACCCCTGGCCCGTCAGATGCGAACGACCTACGCGCGCACCGACATCGACGCCCCGGCGCCCCAGGAGATGCGTGCTCTGGTCATCGGTGACCCTGGCGGCGGGAACCTGAGCCTGGCCGGAGCGCGTGAGGAGGCCGTCGCGGTCGCGGCCGTGTTGAAGAGGCACGGCATCCGGGTCGAGGCCTTCATCGGCAGCGCCGACTCCTCACCCACGGAGGAGGCGCGGCCTGCCACCAGGCTCGACGTGCTGGCGAAGGTGCTCACCGGTCGATACGACCTGATCCACTATGCGGGACACGGCGTGTTCGACCCCGAGAAGCCGGAGCTGTCGGGATGGCTGTTCGCCGACGGCCTGCTCACCGCGCGGGAGCTGACCCAGATGTCCCGAGCGCCCTGGCTGGTGATGGCCAACGCGTGTTGGTCGGCCGCCAGGCCGGACGCCGGCAGCTCCGGTGCGGCCACCGCGCAACCGGCCCGGGGCCGCGAGGGGGAACTGGCACCCGTGCTGGCCGACGAGTTCCTGCGGGTGGGTGTCGGTCACTTCATCGGAGCCTCCTGGCGCGTGCCCGACGGGAACGCCCGGGAGTTCGCCGTCCACTTCTACGAACGACTGCTCGGGGAGGGGGAGGCCGCGCGGGAGAACGTCGGACAAGCCCTCCTCGAAGCCCGGCGGGAGCAGTGGACCTCCTCCCGCGACAGGCCCCAGGCGACGCCTGAACAGCGGAACGCCTGGGCGGCGTACCAGCACTACGGCGACCCCGGCGACGGCCTGCGGACGCGAGTGCTCTCCAGCAACGACGTCCCGAGGGGTTGACATGTCCCGGTCCACGTTCGGCGACGTCGTCGTCCTCCTGCCCGGCATCACCGGGAGCGTCCTGGTGCAGGGGGAGGGCCGGCGTGCGCAGGAGGTCTGGGCCCCGAAGCCCGGGGCCGTCCTCCGCGGACTGCTCAGCCTCGGTCGCTCGCTGCAGGCCCTCGCGGTCGAGAACGACGACTGGCGGGTGGACGACCTGGGGGACGGCGTGCACGCGACCGCGCTCGTCGACGCCGCCCACATCATCCCCGGGCTCTGGAAGATCGACGTCTACTCCGGGGTGGAGACCGCCCTGGTGGAGGGGCTGGGGCTCACCCGAGGGCAGAACTACTTCCCCTTCCCCTACGACTGGCGCCGGGACAACCGCGCCAGCGCACGTCGCCTCCAGCAGCAGGCCGGTGCCTGGCTGCAGGCCTGGCGGGACCGGTCGGGCAACGCGGACGCCCAACTCGTGCTCGTGGCCCACAGCATGGGCGGCCTCGTCTCGCGCTACTTCGTCGAGGCACTGGGCGGATGGGAGGTGACGAGGGCAGTCGTCACCTTCGGCACCCCCTTCTACGGCTCGGTGAACGCCGTGGACTTCCTCGTCAACGGCTACGACAAGGGCCTCGGCCCCTTCCGGACCGACCTGACGCCGCTGCTGCGATCGATGACCTCACTGCACCAACTCGTGCCCTACTACCGGTGCATCGACGCAGGAGGGACGCGAGCGGTGGCCCCGGGTGACGCCGGGCTGCCGCACTGGCGCCCGGAGTGGACCGACCACCTCGACGGGTTCCAGCGCGAGATGGAGGACGCGGCGCGCAGCAACCGCGGAGATCCCCGCTTCGAGGCCAACCCCGTCGCCTACCACCCCATCACGGGATGTGACCAGCAGACCCGCCAGTCGGCCCGGCTGCGGGACGGCACCCTGACCGTGCTCTTCGACCGGGACGGCAAGGACGAGAGCGGGGACGGAACGGTACCGCTCATCTCCGCGGCGCTGTCGGGCACGGAACCGCTGCGGACCTTCGGACCGGAGCGGCACTCCCGCCTGCAGGGCAACGACGGGCTCCTCGGTCACCTCAGAGGACTCCTCAGTTCCCTCCACGACCCCAGGGTCGCCGACCTCCGCGCCACCGAGACCCGGTTCAGCCTGGTCCTGGACGACGTCGTCCTGCCCGGCGAACCCGTCAGGGTCGGCGTCACGCCGATCAGCAGCCTGCCCTCGCACCTCCTCCGGCCCGAGGTCGAGGCAGAGATCACCCTCCGCCTCGAAGGCGGCGGCATCGTCCTCCGGCGCCGCGCGTCACTGACGCGGGACACCGTCAACGACGTGGAGCTGGGCGAGGCGGCCCCTGGCACGTACGTGGTGCAGGTCACCGCGGCCGACGCGGCTCCCGTCTCCGACGTGCTGGCCGTGGCAGCCCCCCAGGACGTCGAGGGCGAGCTGGGCACGGTGACCACCGCAGCCGGCTGAACCGGGCCGGCCTCCGCATCGGCCGTGGGGACGCAGGGGGCAGCAGTGGTCCGGTCATCGCCGGACGTCGAGCGGGCCGGTGCCGGGGGAACGCGACGGGTGCGGAGGCGTCCGTCCTCCCTCGGGCCTACCGTCCGGGCATGAGACGACCCCTCGTGGTGGTGGGCACCGTCCTCACCCTCGCCTGCCCGCTGTCGGTGACCACACCGGCCCTCGCCGACCGCCACGACCACGGGAGCACCTCCGGCGGTGACCCCTACTTCCCGGCCGCGGGCAACGGCGGCTACGACGTCGACCACTACGACCTGACGCTGGCCTACGACCCGGCCACCGGGCGGCTGGACGGCACGGCGGTCGTCACCCTCACCGCGACGGCCGACCTCGACTCGTTCAGCCTGGACCTGCGCGGGCTCACCGCGACCTCGGTGGCGGTCGACGGCGCGCAGGCCGGCTTCGAGCAGCAGCCCCCGGACGCCACCGGCCGCGGCGGCGAGCTCGTCGTCCGGCCGCGGTCGGGGCTCGGAGCGGGCTGCACGCACCGGGTGACCGTCGTCTACGGCGGCGTCCCGGGTCGGCCGGTGGACGCGACGGGTGCGCTCTACGGGTTCGTGAGCTTCCCGGACGGCGCCTTCGTCGCCAACGAGCCGGAGGGTGCGTCGACCTGGTACCCGGTCGACGACGTCCCCACCGACAAGGCGACCTACGACTTCCGCATCACGGTCCCAGAGGGCAGGACGGCGGTCGCCAACGGCGAGCCGGTCGGCGATCCCGTGACGGCGGACGGCCGGACCACCTTCGTGTGGCGGGCGACCGACCCGATGGCCAGCTACCTGTCGACGGCGTCCATCGGGGACTACGACATGACGACGCAGACCGGGCCTGGCGGCCTGCCGATCCTCGACTTCGTGGACCGCGACCTCACCGCCCAGAACCGGGCGACGACGGAGGCCGCCCTGGCGCTGCAGCCGCAGATGATCGACTTCTTCGCCGACCTCTACGGCCCGTACCCCTTCACCTCGTTCGGCGCGATCGTCGACGACGACACCGTCGAGTACGCCCTCGAGACCCAGACCCGGCCGATCTACTCGCAGGTGGCCACCGAGTCGACGATCGCCCACGAGCTGGCGCACCAGTGGGTGGGCGACAGCGTCTCGCCGGCGACCTGGCGCGACATCTGGCTCAACGAGGGCTTCGCCACCTACTCGCAGTGGATGTGGACGGAGCACCGCGGTGGGCCGTCGGCTCAGCAGCAGTTCGACGATGTCCTCGCGAAGCCGGCCGAGGACCCGTTCTGGTCCGTCCCGCCCGGCGACCCGGGCGCGGCCGACCTGTTCGCGCCCGCGGTGTACGACCGCGGCGCGGCGGCCCTGCACGCGCTGCGCGGGGAGATCGGCGAGGAGGCGTTTCACACTCTGCTGCGCCGGTGGGCGACGGAGCACGCCGGCGGCAACGTCAGCACCAGCGACCTGGTCGACCTGGCCGAGGAGGTCAGCGGCCAGGACCTCGACGACTTCTTCACCGTCTGGATCGGCACGCCGGGCAAGCCGGTCAGCTGGTGAGCCCGCGCGGCCCGTCCGCCCGGTGGTGTTCCGGATCCGCGCCGGGCGGGTAGCGCGGCACCATGGCCGACACCCGACGTCCCGTCAGCGAGCAGGCGGTCGTCGTCCTCGGTGCCTCCAGCGGCATCGGCCGGGCGACGGCGCTGGAGTTCGCCCGCCAGGGCTGCACCCGGATCGTCGTCGCCTCCCGCGGCGAGGAGGCCCTCGGCACGCTGGTCGAGGAGCTCACGCAGGAGGGCGCGGAGGCGGTCGCCGTCCCCACCGACATCACCGACCAGGCCGCCGTCCGGGCGCTGGTCGACGCGGCCGAGGCCCGCTTCGGCCGGATCGACACCTTCGTCACCGTGCCGGGCGTCGGCATCTGGGGGTCGGTGCAGCAGATCGACCTCGACGAGTTCCGCCGGGTCACCGAGGTGAACTACCTCGGCCACGTGGCCGCCGCGCAGGCCGCCGTCCCGGCGCTGGAGCGGGCCGGCGGCGGCGTGCTGATCGGCATCGGCTCGGTGGAGGGCTACCGCGCCGTCCCGCTGCACGCGCCGTACTCGGCGAGCAAGTTCGCGCTGCGCGCCTTCTACGACTGCCTGCGGATGGAGCTGGCCGAGGAGGGGTCGCCGGTCGAGGTGAGCCAGATCCTGCCCGCCGGGATCGCCACGCCGTTCTTCGAGCACGCCCGCACCAAGCTCGGCTCGATGCCCAAGCCGCCCCCGCCCGTCTACGCGCCCGAGCTGGTCGCCGAGGCCGTCGTGCGCGCGTCGGTGCACCCGCGGCGGGAGGTCCCGGTGGGCGACGCCGCGCTGGGCTTCATCGCCGGGCAGCGGTTCAGCCCCGCGCTCACCGACGCGCTCCTGTCGGTCACCGGCCGGCAGCTGCAGACCACCGACCGGCCCGACGACGGCACCGACATCCTCGACACCCCGACCCCGGGCCCCGGCCGGGTGCGCGGCGCCTTCGCCGACCACGTGCTCACCACGAGCCCGGTCACCCGGGTCGCCGGCGCCGTTGCGCGGCCGGGCGAGCTCCTCCTGCGGGCCATCCGGCGCCGGGGATGAGCAGCAGCTCGGTCTGCCGGTCGCCGAGGTAGGTCACACCGTCGTCGGTCAGGGCCACGCCCTCCTCCAGGGCCATGCGCACCGGCTGGTCGTCCCACTCGGGCACGGGCACCCGCACGCACAGCTCCAGGGCGTAGACGGTGTCGGGGTGCAGCACCCGGTCACCGGCGCCCGGGACGCCGTCCTGGTCGTCCCAGCGGCCGATCGCCGGTCCGGCCCCGTGGCCGTGCACGCCGATCGGGTGCGAGTAGATGACGCCGTCGATGCCCTCGGCCGCGGCGGCGCACCGGGCCGCGGCCAGCACCTCGTTGCCGGTGCGGCCGGGCACCAGCTGCGCCGTCGTGAGGTCCTGCAGCCGGTTGCCCACGGCCAGCGCCCGGCGCAACCCGGCCGGCGCCTCCGTCTCGCCCCCGCGCAGCACGTAGCCGTTGCGCTGGCTGTCGGTCCTCAGGCCCAGGCTGGACAGCCCGACGTCGCAGTGCACCAGGTCGCCGGGCTCCACCGGCACGTCGTAGCGGACGGCGGGCAGCAGCGCCTCCCCGCGCAGCGGCGCCACCCCGGCGCGCTGCACGTCCACCACCGGGTGGAACCACGGGTCGACGCCCAGGTCGGTCAGCCGCTGGCGGATCCACCACGCGAGGTCGGTGGCGGTGGAGACGCCCGCGGTGAGGACGGCGGGGGAGAAGGCCTCCTCCACCACCTCGCGCGCCCGGTGGTTGAGCCGGTCGAGCACGGCGATCTCCTCGGGCAGCCGCGTCTCCAGCCAGCCGACCGCCAGCTCCTCGGCCGACACCAGCCGGTCGGCCCACGGCCCCAGCGCCTCGGTGAGCAGCCGGTGCTCGGTGTGGGACAGCCCGTCGGCGAGCGCGAAGTCGGTCGAGACGTCGATGCCGATCCGCTCCGGCGCGGCCTGCTCGACGATGCGGCGCACCTCGGCCCACTGGGTGTCCTCGGTCGGGAGGCGTCCGCCGTCCTCGGGCGACCAGGCCGGCAGGAACTGGCCCACCGGGTAGCGCGAGACCGCGGCCGCGGTGACGCCGTCGTCGCTGCGGTGCAGCGCGAGGATCGTGCGCCGGCGGGCGGAGAGCCAGGTGGCCGGCAGCAGCGTGGCCAGCACCGGGTCCTCGTTGTACTCGCGGCCCACCACCAGCCACAGGTCGATGCCGGCGCGGTCCATGAGTCCGGGCAGCAGGTCCAGCAGCCGCTGGGTCAGCCACCGGTCGCGGACGTCGGCCTGCTCGCGGAGCGGCAGGGGCACCGTCCGGGTCGGGTCCGGCGCGACGAGCGTCATGGGAAGAGTGGAGCAGAGAACCGGCGTCCCCACCGGTCGAGCGGGGTGGCCCCTCTGCAGGGCCCCGGCGCGAGCGCGCGAGTGGTGGGGGGCAGAGGGCCCTTCGTCAGCCGGCGGACGGGACGATCTCGGCCAGCCGCTCCCCGGAACGGTGCCGCGGCGCCACCGCGGCGACCCGGTCGCGGCCGGCCTGCTTGGCCTCGTACATGGCCCCGTCGGCGCGGTCCACCAGCCGCCACATGGCGTCGGCGGCGTCCTCGCCGTCCACCGGCCGGGTCAGCGCGATGCCGATCGAGGCGGTCACCGAGTGGCCGTCGTCGGTGCGGCTGGTCCGCACCGCCGCGCGCAGCCGCTCGGCCAGCCGGTGGGCCTCGGCCGGGTCGCTGACCAGGCCGAGCACGATCATCTCCTCACCGCCGGTGCGCGCCAGCACGTCGCTGGGCCGCACCGTGGCCGCCAGCGACGACGCCACCGTGCGCAGCACCGCGTCACCGGCGGCGTGCCCGTGGGCGTCGTTGAGCTGCTTGAAGTGGTCGAGGTCGAGGACCATCGCGGCCACCCGCGACCCCTCGCGCCGGGCCTGCCGCCACACCCGTGGGGCCTGCTCGACGAGGAAGCGGCGATTGGCCAACCCGGTGAGCGGGTCCTGGTGGGAGAGCGCCTGAGTGGCCTCCAGCAGCCGCTGCACCCGGCGGCGCAGCACGTAGACGCCGAACGCGGCCGTGTTCAGCGCGCCGGCGCTCATCACCACCAGCACGGCGATCGACAGGGCGCCGTCGTAGGTGTGGCCCAGGGCGATCGTGCACGCCACCACCGTCGCCAGCATGGTGGCGCCCAGCATCCACGGGCCGAGGAACCAGGCCGCGACGAAGGACGGGAACAGCAGCATCAGCGGGGTGGCCTGCGCCGGCACCGACATGCTGAGCACGACGATCACGTAGACCACCTCGGTCAGCGCCACCAGCCCGAGGGTCTGCCAGCGGCCGGCCCGCTGGCGGACCGCCAGAGCGGCGGCCGCCACCAGGCACGCGGCCATCGCGACCGTGTAGGTGGTGCGGGTGGCGCCCTCGTGCAGCGTCCCCTCGACGCAGAGGTTCACCGTGCCGATGAGCCCGGCGACGAAGGTGAGCGCGGCGAGGGTGAGCGCAGCGATCCGGTGTTCCGGCCCCCGGCTGACCGAGGGATCGTACCTCCCCGGCAGTGTGTCGGTGTCCTTGCGTTGCCGCCTGCTCACGGAGCCAGCATGCCGTACTCGGCAGTTCCGCCGGAACCCCCGTTGTACATCCGTCACCAGGCGTCCCAGAGGACCGGACGGGTCGACGTCCTCACACAGCGGTGCCAGGGTGACGGCCGTGTCCCACCCCGAGCCCGGCGTGGTCGTCGTCCGCACCCTCGCCGACCACCCGATGGTGGACGCGGGTGGTCCCAGCGCACTGCGCATGGTCGCGCCGGGCTCGCACACTGCGGGCCGCTTCGGTCTGGTCGAGTACCGCCTCGCGCCGCACGGTCCCGGCGCCGCGCCGCACTACCACCAGACCTTCTCCGAGTCGTTCTACGTCCTCGCGGGCACGCTGACCGTCTACGCCGACGGCGCCTGGCGGCCGTACTCGGCCGGTGACTTCGCGCTGGTGCACGAGCGCGGCGTGCACGGCTTCCGCAACGACGGGGACGAACCCGCCGACTTCCTCATCCTCTTCGCGCCGGGCATCGCCCGGGAGCACTTCTTCGCCGAGATGGCCGAGCTGCGCCGCAGCGGCCGGACCCTCTCGCCGGAGGAGATGACCGCCTTCTACGCCCGGCACGACCAGGTGATGGTCGACGTCTGACCCGCGCACCGACGGCGTTCGACTCCAGCAGCGGCTGCACCGGGACCGACCTGCATGTCGTCTCCCGGTGCGGCGGGCATGGCACCGGCGGGGCCGGTGTCCGGCTGCGGCAGGGATCTGCACCGTGTCGTCCCGCCCACCTGCGCCTACCGTCGAGCCTGACGTCAGAGGGTCACGCACCGGGAGGGCGACATGGCGCAGGGGCCGTGGTTCTACTGCCTCAAGCACCACACCGTGGAGGACCGGGACGGGTGCGCCGAGCGGCACCGCCTGGGCCCGTACGCCACCCGCGAGGAGGCCGAGCACGCGCTGCAGTCGGTGGCCGAGCGCGAGGAGCGGCTGACCGCCGAGGACCGCGCCTGGCGGGAAGGCGACTGAAGAAGGACCCCCTGCCCCCGCCACTTCCAGGCTCGCGGCGGGGCCCTGCAGGGGGGCCGTTCCCGCACGTCACCAGGCCCGCGGCGGGACCCTGCAGGAGGGCCACGCGTCGCCCGGGCATGATCCCTCCGGGACGCCGGGGGGTCCGGCGTGCGCAGGAGGTGGGACGTGACGGACGGACGCTCGGTGGAGGACCTGGTCGTCGGTGTGCTGGGCGGCACCGGTCCGCAGGGCCGCGGGCTCGCCGTCCGGCTGGCGGCGGCCGGGCAGCGTGTGCTGCTCGGCTCGCGGGACGCCGAGCGGGCCGGTGAGGTGGCCGCACAGGTGGCCGAGCGGGCCACGGCCGCGGCCGGGGGCTGCGAGGTCTCGGTGACCGGCGGCTCCAACGTCGACGTCGCCGGTGCGGCCGACCTCGTCATCGTCGCCGTCCCGTACGCCGGGCACGCCGACACCCTCGCCGAGCTCGCCACCCCGCTGGCCGGGAAGGTCGTCGTCGACTGCGTCGTCCCCATGGCCTTCGACGAGCTCGGGGCCTACGTGCTCGACGTCCCCGAGGGCTCGGTGGCCCAGCAGGCGGCCGCGCTGCTGCCCGACGCGCACGTGGTGGGCGCCTTCCACCACCTGTCGGCGCGGCTGCTCGAGGACCTCTCCCGGCCCACCCTGGACGGCGACGTGATGGTGGTCGGCGACGTCCGCGAGGCCACCGACACCGTCCAGGCGCTCGCCGGGCGGCTGCCGGGCATGCGCGGCATCTACGCCGGCCGGCTGCGCAACGCGCGCCAGGTCGAGGCGCTCACCATCAACCTGGTGTCGGTCAACCGCCGGTACAAGGCGCACGCCGGCATCCGCGTCACCGACGTCTGAGAGAGGACCCCCACGTGGGGTGAGTCGCCCTGTGAGCGGCGTGGACCGACCGCGGGGCCCGGAGGGTCCCCGGCCGGTCCACGCGGTACGGCTCGACGGCGGCGGGGACGGTTCCTGGCCGCGGTCGATCGTCCGGAGGACGATCAGTCGAAAGAGTGCTCGGGACCGGGGAAGACGCCGCTACGCACCTCGTCGGCGTACTCGCGCGCCGCGCGCAGCAGCTCCCCGCGCAGGTCGGCGTACTTCTTGACGAAGCGCGGCACCCGGCCGTCGGTCAGCCCGGCCATGTCCGGCCAGACCAGCACCTGGGCGTCGCAGTCGGCGCCGGCACCGATGCCGATGGTGGGGACGGCCAGCTCCCCGGTCACCTTCGCGGCGACGGGAGCGGGCACCATCTCCAGGACGACGGCGAACGCCCCGGCCTCCTGGACGGCGTGCGCGTCGGCGAGCAGCTTCTCCGCCCCGGCCCCGCGGCCCTGCACCCGGAAGCCGCCGAGGGCGTGTTCGCTCTGCGGCGTGAACCCGATGTGCGCCATGACCGGGATGCCGGAGTCGTGCAGCAGCCGGATCTGCGGCGCGACGCGTTCGCCGCCCTCGAGCTTGACCGCCTGCGCGCCGCCCTCCTTCATCATCCGGACGGCGGTGTCGAACGCCTGCTGCGGCGAGGACTCGTAGCTGCCGAAGGGCAGGTCGGCGACGACCAGCGCCCGCTTCGTCGAGCGGGTGACCGCCCTGGTCATCACCAGCAGGTCCTCGACGGTGACCGGCACGGTCGAGCTGTACCCGAGGACGACGTTGCCCGAGGAGTCGCCGACCAGCAGCACCGGGATGCCGGCCTCCTCGAAGACCGCGGCGCTGAGGGTGTCGTAGGCGGTGAGCATCGCCCACTTCTCGCCGCGTTCCTTGGCCTGCTGCAGGTGGTGCACGCGGACCCGGGCGGTCGACCTCCCGCCGTAGAGAACCGGTTCGCTCATGCTGTGCCCTCTGCTGAACTCGCGAGCTCGTTCACGACGCCGCCGCTCCTTCGCGGACGCTGGGCAGGCTCTCCCTCCAGCGGTTGGTGATCGGCAGGCGCCGGTCGCGGCCGAACGCCTTGAGACTGATCTTGGTGCCGGGCGCGGACTGCCGGCGCTTGAACTCCGCGGCGTCCACCAGCCGCAGCACCCGCGCCACCACCTCGGGGTCGTGGCCGAGCTCGAGCAGCTGGGCCATGCCGAGGTCGCGGTCGACGTAGTCGGCGACCACCGCGTCCAGCTCCTCGTAGGTGGGCAGCGAGTCGGTGTCGACCTGGCCGGGCGCGAGCTCGGCCGACGGCGGCTTGTCGATCGAGTTCCGCGGGATCGGCTCGGTCTCGCCGCGGCCCCGCGCGTACTCGTTGCGCCACCGGGCCAGCTCCCAGACCAGCGTCTTCGGCACGTCCTTGATCGGTCCGAAGCCGCCGGCCGAGTCGCCGTAGAGGGTCGAGTAGCCGACGGCGACCTCGCTCTTGTTGCCGGTGGTCAGCAGCAGGTGCCCGTGCTGGTTGGACAGCCCCATCAGCAACGTGCCGCGCACCCGGGCCTGCAGGTTCTCCGCGGCGACGCCGGACAGGTCCACCGACGAGTGGTAGGCGTCGACCATCGGCGCGATCGGGACGACGGAGTAGCGCAGCCCGGTCCGCCGCGCGAGGTCCTCGGCGTCGGCCAGCGAGTGCTCGCTGGAGTACTTCGAGGGCAGGCCGACGCCGTACACCCGGTCGGCACCGAGCGCGTCGACGGCGAGGGCGGCGCAGACGGCGGAGTCGATGCCGCCGGAGAGGCCGAGCACCACCGAGGGCATGCCGTTCTTGTCGATGAAGTCCCGCAGACCCAGCACCAGCGCCCGCCAGACCTCCTCGCAGTCGGTCAGCGGCTCGGCGACCGACGCCGGCCGCGGCTCGAACGCCGGCACCGGCTCCTCGGACAGCACGTGCCGGGTGACCGTCATCGCCCCGATCCGGCCCTCGCGCCGCTCCGGCACGGACGACGGGTCGATCCGCAGGTCCACGCACATCAGGTGCTCGACGAACTGCGGCGCCCGGCCGAGCAGCTCGCCGTCGGGTGACACGGCCATGGAGTCGCCGTCGAAGACGAGCTCGTCCTGGCCGCCGACCTGGTTGCAGTAGACGACGGTGGCCCGCGCCTCGGCCGCCCGGCGGCGCACCAGCGGCAGTCGCAGGTCGTCCTTGGCCCGCTCGTAGGGCGAGGCGTTGGGGGAGAGCACCAGGTCGACCCCCGCCTGCCCGGCGACGCCGCACGGCCCGCCCTCGACCCACAGGTCCTCGCAGACGGTCAGCGCGACGTCCACACCGTGCAGCCGCACGACCGGCAGCTCGGTGCCGGGCACGAAGTACCGGGCCTCGTCGAAGACGCCGTAGTTGGGCAGGTGCCGCTTGTAGTAGCGGACGACGACCTCGCCGCCGTACAGCAGCGCCGCCGCGTTGCGGGGCGCGCCGTGGCGCGGGTTGGCGTCGGCCGGGCGGTCGTCCTCGCCGGGCATCGACTCCGCCGGCGCCGGGCCGCTGCCCTCGGTGTGCGCCAGGTAGCCGACGACGACGGCGGTGTCGCCCAGGCCCCGCTCGGCGAGGTCGGCGGCGAGGTCGACCAGCGCGGTCTCGCTCGCGCGGGCGAAGGACTCGCGGAGCACGAGGTCCTCGGCCGGGTACCCGGTCAGGGTCATCTCGGGGAAGACGACGACGTGGGCGCCGGCCTGCGCCGCGTCCGCCGTCCAGCGGGTCACCAGCTCGGCGTTGCCGTCGATGTCGCCGACCCGGGTGTCGACCTGGGCCAGGGCCACGCGGAGCTGCACGGGTTCGCTCACGTGCCCATCCTGGTCCGCGCCCCCGACACGCGGCCAGGCGGGGCAGGACGGCGGCGTCCCTGCGAGGGCGCCTTCCCTCAGCCGGAGGCCACCGGCGGGACCGTCGTCCGGGGCACGGGCAGCCCGTCGGCCGGGGGCGCGCCGGCCGGCGTCGGAGTGGCGCGCTCGAGGAAGCGCAGCAGCTCGACCGGGAACGGCAGGACCACCGTCGAGTTCTTCTCCGCGGCCACCTCGACCATCGTCTGCAGCAGGCGCAGCTGCAGGGCGGCCGGCTGCGTGGCCATCACCTGCGCGGCCTGCGCGAGCTTCTGCGAGGCCTGCAGCTCGCCCTCGGCGGTGATCACCCGTGAGCGGCGCTCCCGCTCGGCCTCGGCCTGGCGGGACATCGACCGCTTCATCGACTCGGGCAGGGCGACGTCCTTGATGTCGACGCGGTCGATGTGGATGCCCCAGTCGACGGCGGGGCTGTCCATCATCAGCTCCAGCCCCTGGTTGAGCCGCTCGCGGTTGGACAGCAGGTCGTCGAGCTCGCTCTTGCCGATGATCGAGCGCAGCGACGCCTGGGCCACCTGCCCGATGGCGGCCTGGTAGTTCTGCACGTCCACGACGACCCGGACCGGGTCGAACACCCGCCAGTAGACGACGGCGTCGACCTTCACGGTGACGTTGTCGCGGGTGATCCCCTCCTGCGCCGGCACCGGCATGGTGACGATCTGCATGTTGACCTTGTGCATCCGGTCGATCCCCGGGGCGATCAGCGTCAGGCCGGGCGGCCGCGCGTCGCCGAGCAGCTGGCCGAACCGGAGGACCACCCCGCGCTGGTACTGGGTCACCACCCGCACGCTCGCGCCCACGAGCACCAGCAGCCCGAGGACCACGACGACGACCAGTGCGAGAACGACGTCCATCTCGCCCTCCGCCAACGGCGTCGCGGCCGGACGCGCGGGTCGTGCCCGTGGCCGCGTCGCCCTCGTGATGGCGCTCCCAGCGTAGATCGACTGCGGCCCGGGTGGAGGTCCTCCGGCACCCCGCGCCGAGAATCTTCCGCCGATGGTGGTCGGTCTTAGAATCCGGTCATGGAGGACCACGTCGCCGCGGTCGCGGCACTGGCCGAGCCGACCCGCCGCCGGCTCTACGACCACGTCGTCCGGCAGCCGGGTCCGGTGAGCCGGGACGAGGCCGCGGCGGCGCTCGGCGTGCCGCGCGGCACGACGGCCTTCCACCTCGACCGGCTGGTGGCCGACGGCCTGCTCGACGTGCACTACGAGCGCCGCACGGGCCGCACCGGGCCCGGCGCCGGCCGCCCGGCGAAGCTCTACCGGCGGGCGCAGGGCACGCTCGGGGTCTCCCTGCCGGAGCGCCGGTACGACCTGGCCGGTGAGCTCCTCGCCGGGGCGCTCGAGGAGGCGGACGCATCGGGTGAGCCGCCGCGGGTGGTGCTGAGCCGGCGCGCGCGTGCGCGGGGCCGGGCGATGGGGGTGCCGGTGCCGGACGAGGCGACGTGCCCGCCCGCCCGGGACCGTGTGGTGGTGGCGCTGGAGGAGCACGGCTTCGAGCCCCGTCCCGACGGCGACGCGACGTCCCTGGCCAACTGCCCCTTCCACGCGCTGGCGCAGGAGCACACCGAGCTGGTCTGCGGCATGAACCTGCAGCTCCTCGAGGGCCTGCTGGAGGCGGTCCCCGGCACCGGCTGGGCCGCCCGTCTGGCGCCGACCCCCGACCGGTGCTGCGTCCGGCTGGAGCCGGCGCCTCCTGACGACGGCGGCCGTTGACACGGGGGTGACGTGGGTCTCTACTTCTAACTCTCATCGGTTTTAGAAGGAGGGTCCGACATGACGATCCACCTCACCCGGCCCCGGGCCACCGCTGCCGACCCCGCCCACCAGGCGTTCCTGCTGCTGCGGACGGTGTTCACCGTCGCCCCGATCGCCTTCGGCCTGGACAAGTTCGCCAACCTGCTCACCGACTGGCCCCACTACCTCGCGCCCTGGATCGACGACCTCCTGCCCGGCAACGCCCAGCAGGTCATGTACGCCGTCGGCGTCGTCGAGATCGTCGCCGGCATCGTGGTCGCCGTCGCGCCACGGTTCGGCGGCTGGCTGGTGGCCGCCTGGCTCGCGGGGATCATCGTCGACCTGCTGACCGTCCCCGGCTTCTACGACATCGCGCTGCGCGACTTCGGGCTCCTCGTCGCCGCCGTCGCGCTGGCCCGGCTCGCGGTGCGCTACGCGCCGGGCCGCACCGCCGGGGACCGGTCGTGACCGCGGCCGGGCCGCTGGCGGCGGTGACGACCGAGGACCCCCTCCCCGCACTCCGCGTGATGCGGGAGACGGGCGCGGTGGACCTCCCCGCCGCCGAGGCGGCGGTGACCGCGCTGCTCCGGGCGCTGGGCCGGGACCCGGCCTCGCCGCACCTGGCCGAGACGCCGCGACGGGTGGCCCGCTCCTACGCCGAGCTGCTGACCGGCCGACAGTTCGACCTCACCACCTTCCCCAACGACGAGGGCTACGACGAGCTGGTCATCGCCCGGGACATCCCGCTGCAGTCCCTGTGCGAGCACCACCTGCTGCCCTTCTCGGGGGTCGCGCACATCGGCTACCTGCCCGGCGCGCGGATCCTCGGCCTGTCCAAGCTCGCCCGGGTGCTCGAGCTCTTCGCCCGCGACCTGCAGGTCCAGGAGCGGCTGACCCAGCAGGTGGCCGACTGGCTGCAGGAGCACCTGGCCCCGCGGGGGGTCGGGGTGGTCGTCGAGGCCGAGCACCTGTGCATGTCGCTGCGCGGCGTCCGGGCCAGCGGGGCCCGCACCGTGACCTCCGCGCTGCACGGGGTGCTCCGTTCCGACGCGCGCTCCCGTGCCGAGTTCTTCGCGCTCACCGGAACCACCTGACCCCGCCCCGGGAGGAGGACCCCGTGCCCAGCCAGGACCCGTTCGTCGTCGTCGGCGCCGGACTCGCCGGCGTCAAGGCCGCCGAGACGCTGCGGGAGGAGGGGTTCGACGGGCCGGTCGTGCTCGTCGGCGCCGAACCCGAGCCGCCCTACGAGCGGCCGCCGCTGTCCAAGCAGTACCTGCTCGGCCGCGCCGACCGCGACAGCGCCTTCGTCCACGACGCGGGCTGGTACGCCGAGCACGACGTCGAGCTGCGCACCGGCGTCCGGGCCACCCGGCTGGACCCGGCCGCGCACCGGCTGACCCTGGACACCGGCGAGGAGCTCGGCTACGCGCGGCTGCTGCTGGCCACCGGCGCCTCGCCCCGGCGGCTCCCCGTGCCCGGCGCCGACCTCGACGGCGTGCGGTACCTGCGCACCCTCGCCGACGCCGACCGGCTGCGGACCGACCTGGCCGGCGGGGGACGCCGGGTGGTCGTCGTCGGCGCCGGCTGGATCGGCCTCGAGGTGGCCGCCGCCGCGCGGTCGCACGGCAACACCGTCACGGTCGTCGAACCGCAGCCCACACCGCTGCACGCGGTGCTGGGCGCGGAGATGGGCCGCGTGTTCGCGCGACTGCACCGGGACCACGGCGTCGAGCTGCTCACCGACACCGTCGTCCGGGAGATCCGTGGCTCCGGCGGGCGGGCGACCACGGTGGTCACCGACGGCCACGCGGGACTGCCCGCCGACCTGGTGGTCGTCGGGGTCGGCGTGGTCCCCGACAGCCGGCTCGCGGCGGCCGCCGGGCTGGAGGTCGACAACGGCGTCGTCGTGGACGAGGCGCTGCGCTCGTCCGCGCCCGACGTCCACGCGGCCGGGGACGTCGCCGCGGCGTTCCACCCCCTCTACGGGCGCCACGTCCGGGTCGAGCACTGGGCCAACGCCCTGCACCAGGGCCCGGCGGCGGCGCGGTCGATGCTGGGGCAGGAGGTGGTCTTCGACCGGGTGCCCTACTTCTTCACCGACCAGTACGAGCTGGGCATGGAGTACTCGGGGCTCGCCGGTCCCGGTGACACGGTCGTCTGCCGCGGCGACCCCGACGGCGGTGCGTTCATCGCGTTCTGGACCGCCGACGGGCGGGTGACCGCCGGCATGAACGTCGACGTCTGGGACGTCACCGCGCCCATCCAGCAGCTGATCCGGTCGCGGCGGCAGGTGCAGCCGGCCCGGCTGGCCGACCCGGACACCCCGCTGGAGCTGCTGGCCGAGTAGGCCCGGCACGGCCCCAGGCGCGCCATGGGTGTCGTCGGGCCGCCGAGGGGGCAGGCTGGGGACGACGTCACACCCTGGAAACGACTGGACGCGATCATGCCGAGCATGGACCGACAGCAGGAGTTCGTCCTGCGCACCCTCGAGGAACGCGACATCCGCTTCGTGCGGCTGTGGTTCACCGACGTCTCGGGTTACCTCAAGGCCGTGGCCGTGGCGCCGGCCGAGATCGAGGCCGCCTTCGCCGAGGGCATCGGCTTCGACGGCTCGGCGATCGAGGGCTTCGCCCGCGTCTACGAGTCCGACATGCTGGCCAAGCCCGACCCCGGCACCTTCCAGGTGATGCCGGCGGCCAAGGGGCAGGCCAGCGACACCGCGCGGATGTTCTGCGACCTCACGCTGCCCGACGGCTCGCCGTCCTGGGCCGACCCCCGGCACGTGCTGCGCCGGGCGCTGGCCAAGGCCGCCGACATGGGGTTCACCTTCTACACCCACCCCGAGGTCGAGTTCTTCCTGCTCAAGGACCTCCCGACCGACGGCAGCGCCCCCGAGCCGGCCGACACCGGCGGCTACTTCGACCTCTCGACGCACAACGTCGCCCACGACTTCCGCCGGGAGGCGGTCTTCGCGCTGGAGGCGATGGGCATCTCGGTGGAGTTCAGCCACCACGAGGTCGCACCCGGCCAGCAGGAGATCGACCTGCGCTACGCCGACGCGCTGTCGATGGCCGACAACATCATGACGCTGCGGCACGTCGTCCGGGAGGTGGCGCTCGGCCAGGAGGTGCACGCCACGTTCATGCCCAAGCCGTTCACCGACCTGGCCGGCTCGGCGATGCACACCCACCTGTCGCTGTTCGAGGGCGACCGCAACGCCTTCCACGACCCGGCCGACCCGATGAAGCTGTCGACGACCGGCAAGCAGTTCATCGCCGGGCTGCTCACCCACGCCAAGGAGTACACCGCCGTCACCAACCAGACGGTGAACTCCTACCGGCGGCTGCTGGCCGGCACCGAGGCGCCGACGGCGGCCACCTGGGGCCGGGCCAACCGCTCGGCGCTGGTGCGGCTGCCCTCGTACAAGCCGAACAAGGGCCAGTCGGCGCGGGTGGAGGTCCGCTCGCCGGACTCCGCGTGCAACCCCTACCTGACCTTCGCGGTCCTGCTGGCCGCCGGGCTGCGCGGCGTCGAGAAGGGCTACGAGCTCCCCACCGAGGCCGAGGACGACGTCTGGTCGCTCACCGACACCGAGCGCCGCGCCGCCGGCTACGAGGACCTGCCGGTGTCCCTGGGCGAGGCCCTCACCGCCATGCAGGGCAGCGAGCTGGTCGCCGAGACCCTCGGCGAGCACGTGTTCGAGTTCTTCCTGCGCAACAAGTGGGCCGAGTTCAACGCCTACCGGCAGAACGTGACCCCGTGGGAGCTCAAGCGGTACCTGCCCGGCCTGTGATGAAGGACCTCGTCGCCCCCCGTACCTCGCAGGCTCGGCACGGGCCCCTGCGACGAGGCCGTTCCATCCCGTCACCTGGGGCGGGCAACTAACCTCGGTGCGTGGCCCGCCTGCTCGTCGTCGTCCCCTCCGAGACCGATCCGCCGGCCCGGCTCGGCGCCTGGCTGGCGCAGGCCGGACTGGAACTCGACGAGCGCCGTCCCGGCGCCGGCGACGACCTGCCGGAGACCCTCGACGGGTTCGACGGGCTGCTCGTCCTCGGCGGCCCGCAGTCGGCGATGGACGACGAGCGGACCAGCCCCGAGCTGGTCGGCGTCCGCCGCCTGCTGGCCGAGGCGCTGGCCGGCGACGTCCCCACCCTGGCCGTGTGCCTGGGCGCCCAGCTGCTCGCCGAGGTCGGCGGCGGCCGCGTGCGCAAGGGGGTCGACGGCCCCGAGGTCGGCGCCACCCTCGTCGCCAAGCGGGACGCCGCCGACGCCGACCCGCTGTTCCGGCCCCTGCCGCTCAGCCCCGACGTGATCCAGTTCCACCACGACGAGATCGCCGAGCTGCCCACCGGGGCCACCCTCCTGGCCAGCAACCCGGCCTACCCGCACCAGGCCTTCCGGGTGGGCCGGCACGTCTACGGCCTGCAGTTCCACATCGAGACGACCCCCGAGATCGTCGCGCAGTGGGCCGAGCAGGACACCGTCGGCGTGGCCGCCAGCGGGCTGGACCGCGAGACCATCTGCGCCCGCGCCGCCGCCGTGCACCCCGACCTCGAGGCGGCGTGGGCGCCGTTCGCCGGTCGCTTCGCCGACCTCGTCCGCAGCCGCGCCACGGCCGGGGCGGGCACGGCGTGACGACCAGCAGCGCACCGGAGATCCCGCGCCGGGCCGTCGTCCGGCTGGTGCGCTTCGGCTTCCTCGACGGCGAGCGGGCCGCCCGGCTGCTGTCCGAGCCGGAGATGGGGCTGTGGGACCTCGAGCGCAACGAGCCCGCCGACCCCGAGGCCGGCCCGGTCGTCTCCGCGCTGGCCCGCACCGGCGACCCCGACCTCGCCGTCCGCTCGCTGCGCCGGCTGATCGAGTCGCTGGACCGGGCCGACCCCAGCGGCGGCTCGGCGGCCGCCCTGCTGGCCCGGCTGCGCGGCTCGGCGCTGCTGCGTGCCCGGCTGCTGAGCGTGCTGGGCGCCAGCTCGGGCCTGGCCGACCACCTGGCCGCCCACCCCGGTGACTGGACCGTCCTCGACGGGGACGGCGACGGCGCGTCCCGGGGCCCGACCCGGCCCACGACCCAGGCGCTGGAGCGGCAGATGCTCGTCGCGGTCGGCGCCGACCCCGACGACCCGCCGTGGGGCGTGCGGCTGGGCAGGGCCGCGCCCGACGCGGGCCCGCAGCGGGTCGCCGACCTCCGGCTGGCCTACCGGCGGGCGGTGCTCTCCGTCGCCGGCCGCGACCTGGGCGAGGGCCTGGCCGCCGAGGACGTCGCCGCCGAGCTCGCCGACATCGCCGCCGCGGTGCTGACCGCCGGGCTGGCCGTCGCCGTCGCCGAGCAGCCCGCCGACGCCCCCGCCTGCCGGCTGGCGGTCATCGCGCTGGGCAAGACCGGTGGCCGGGAGCTCAACTACGTCAGCGACGTCGACGTGGTCTTCGTGGCCGAGCCGGTCGGCCCCTCGGGGCAGGCCGGCGAGGAGCTCGACGCCGGCCCGGC
>DASQXT010000451.1:0-17323 GCA_035639575.1 Geodermatophilus sp. | reverse complement strand
CCGGGGAGACGTCCAGCGGGATGCCGGTCTCGCGCTCGGAGACCTGCCACAGGAGATCGATCTGCTCCTGCAGGCCGCGGCGGCGCAGGATGGGCCGCCGCACCGCCGGCCCCCAGGAGCCGTACCGCGGCGCGTACAGCTGTCCACCACGGGCCCGCGGGTCGGTCGCGGCCCGCAGCTGAGGACGGACGCCCTCGAGCGGCGACATCCCCGACCGCGCCGTCATCACCTCGAAGAAGACGCCCACCCGGCCGGCGCCGCCCTCCCGCACCGCACGCGCCTGCAAGTCGGTGTTCGTCAGCCCCGGGTGCGCGAGCAGGCTCGACGCGCGGACACCGGCCGCAGCGAGCCGCTGTTGCAGGCCCAGGCCGAAGTGCAGGTTGGCCATCTTCGACCGCGCGTAGGCCGACCACGCCCCGTAGCCCCGCTCGAGATGGACGTCGGCCGGGTCCAGCCGCCGCGCCCGGTGTCGCGCCGTGCTCGTCACCGTCACCACCCGCGCTGCCGGGGCCCGCAGCAGCGCCGGGAGCAGGTGTGCGGTCAGTGCCCAGTGGCCCAGGTGGTTGACGCCGAACTGCACCTCGAACCCGTCGACCGTCGGCCGCCGCGGCATCGCCATCACCCCGGCGTTGTTCACGAGCAGGTCCACCCGCTCGTGCCGGTCGAGCACCGCCCGTGCAGCAGCGGCCACCGAGGACAGGTCGCCGAGGTCCAGCGGCACGACCTCCAGCGACGCCGCTGGGTGGCTCACCCGGATGCGCGCCTCCGCAGCCTCGGTCTTGGCAGCATCGCGAGCAGCGAGGACCACGTGGGCACCCGCGCCGGCCAGCGCCAAGGCCGTCTGCAGGCCCAGCCCACCGTTCGCCCCGGTCACCACCGCCGTCCGCCCGGTCAGGTCGGGGATGTCACGCTCGGTCCAGGCCATGCAGGAGTCCTACCCGGCGGGATCGGCACCACGTCCAGGAAGGTCCGGTCGAGCCCGCCGCGCCGCGCCCCTGGCGCGCCAGCAGCACCGGGAGGGCGCGCACGACGCTGAGCAGCGGGGACACCGGCAGCGACGAGAGCCTCAGCCGAGTGCCGCGTACACCGCCCGGACGTAGGCCTCGCTGCGGTCCGAGCCCAGGATGCCCGGTGCCATGCGGTTCATGAGGTAGGCGATCGTCAGCCGGCGGTCGAGGTCCATCACCACCAGCGACCCGCCCCAGCCGCCCCAGAAGAAGGTCCGCCCCTCGGGCACGTACGGGATGATCGGCGAGCCGAGGCAGAAGCCGATCCCGAACCGGAACGGCGCCTCGAGCACCAGGTCCACGCCGTCGGACTGCTGGTCGAGGACGAGGTCGATCGTCCCCGGCGACAGCAGGCCCTCACCGCCGAGCGACAGCACCCGCAGGACCTGCACCAACCCGCGCGCGTTCGTGTGCCCGTTGAGGGCACCCAGGTCCGCGCGTCGCCACTCCGGTGAGTTGGCGGCCTTCGCCGAGGCGACCGGTGCGGTGAACGTCCTGACCGCCACCGACTCCGGATCCAGCTCCCGCGGGTCCTCCTCCGGCCGCGGCGGCGGGACGACGGGCGCGATGCGGTCCCAGTCGGACTCGCGCGCGCCGATCTGGTAGTCCGCGCCCAGCGGGCGGGCGATCTCGTCGGCGACGAACTGCTTGAAGGTGTGCCCGGTGATCCGCCGGATCACCTCACCGACGAGGTGCCCCTGGTTGTTCGCGTGGTAGCCCGACGCCGTCCCTGGCTCCCACCACGGCGCCTGCGCGGCCAGCCGCTCGGTCGCCGACGGCCAGTCGTACATGTCCCGGATCGAGAACGGCCGCTCCCACCCGGAGACGCCCGAGGTGTGCGACAGGATGTGCCGCACCTCGACGTCCTTCTTCCCCCTGGCCGCGAACTCGGGCCAGTAGTCGGCGACCGGCGCGTAGAGGTCCAGGTCGCCGCGCTCGACGAGGAGCAGCGCGGCCAGGGCGAGCACGGTCTTCGTCGTCGACCAGCCGTTGACGATGGTGTCCTCGGTCCACGGGGTGGTCCGTTCCTGGTCGCGGTACCCGCCCCACAGGTCGACGACGGTCTCCCCGTCGAGGTCGACGGCGAGCGACGCGCCCAGCTCCCCGCCGTCCAGCCCGCGTGCGAACGCCTCGCGCACACCGGAGAAACGGTCGTCACAGCTGCCGTGCACCTCGGCCATGGAGCCTCCTCGTCGCGGCGCGACCCCGGTGTCGCGCCGCGACGATCACACCACGGCCCGCTCAGGGTGCGGCGGCGCCGGCCGCGGGTCGACGAGCGGGTGGGGACCCTGTCGACTGTCCCGCTGGACCGCCCGGCCCGACAGTCGGCCCCGGCGAGTCGCGCCCGGCCGGCCGGCTCGAGCCGCTCACCGCCGGCGAGACGCAACAGGGCCCGGCGGCAACGACGCCGCCGGGCCCTGCTGTACGTCCTCGTTCAGCCGGCGCGCAGCGCCTCGAGGGTCGGGTAGTCGGTGTAGCCCTCGGCGCCCGGCGCGTAGAACAGGTGCGCCTTCGGCTCGTTCTCCGGGTGCTCGCCCGCCCAGCGCTCGACCAGGTCGGGGTTGGCGATGACGGCCCGGCCCACGGCCACGGCGTCGGCGTGCGCGGCGTCGATCAGGCGCACCGCCTCCTCGCGCGTGGTGACCGAGCCGAAGCCGCTGTTGGCGACCAGCGGCCCACCGAAGCGCTCGCGCAGCTCCTGCACCAGCTCACCGGCCGGGTCGACGTGCAGCACCGACAGGTAGGCCAGGCCCAGCGGGCGCAGCTGGTCGAGCAGCGCGCCGTAGGTGGCGCGGACGTCGTCCCGGTCGGTCTCGTCGGCGTCCTGGATGTTGTGCTCCGGCGAGATCCGCAGGCCGACCTTGCCGGCGCCGACCGCCGCGGCCACCGCCGTCACCACCTGGGTGACGAAGCGCGCCCGGTTCTCCGGGGTGCCGCCGTACTCGTCGGTGCGCCGGTTGGACGCCGGGGAGAGGAACTCGTGCAGCAGGTAGCCGTTGGCGCCGTGGATCTCCACGCCGTCCAGGCCGGCCTCGATGGCTCGCTTGGCGGCGGAGACGAAGTCCTGCAGGGTCTGCCGCGCCTCCTCGACGGTCAGCGCGTGCGGCACCGGGTAGGGCTGCTTGCCCTTCTCGGTGTGGCCCTCGCCGTCGATCGCGATCGCGCTCGGGGCCACGACGCGGCGGCCGCCGTTGACGTCGGGGTGGGTCACCCGGCCGCCGTGCATCACCTGCATCACGATCTTGCCGCCCCGGGCGTGCACGGCCTCGGCCACGCGGCGCCAGCCCTCGACCTGCTCGTCGGTGACGATGCCCGGCTGGCCGACGAAGGCCTGGCCCTCGTGGTTCGGGTAGGTGCCCTCGGTGATGATCATCCCGACGCCGGCGCGCTGCCGGTAGTGCTCGACGACGAGGTCACCCGGGACGCCGGAGGCGCCGGAGCGCATGCGGGTCAGCGGGGCCATGACGACGCGGTTGGCGAGCTCGATGTCGCCCAGGTGCACAGGAGAGAACAGGTCCACGGGAGTTCCATCGTCGCGACGGGGTCGCTCATTCCGCGATGCGACCGTCACGCCGCTCACAGTGACGCCCGGGGGGCTGCGGCCCCACTCGCGCGCTGTCCCACCTGCTCCCGCGGCGGTGCAGCAGCGCGGGCGTGGCAGGAGCGGCGCGGGAGTGGGGCGCTGCCGGGCCTCCCTCAGGCGGCCGGGGAGCTCTCCCGGGTGACCAGGATGGCCAGCTCGGTCCGCGAGCGGACGGAGAGGCGGCGCATCGACGTCGTCAGGTGGCTCTTCACCGTCGCCAGGCTGAGGAACAGCCGGCCGGCGATCTCCTCGTTGCTCAGCCCCTGGGCCACCAGGTCGGCGACCTCGCGCTGCCGGTCGGTCAGCCGGTCGAGGGGGCGCACCGCGGGAGCCGACCGCGGCTTCGACCCGGTGGTCAGGTGGCGCACCAGGTGACTGGTGGCCGCGGGGTCGAGCGCGGCCTCGTCGCGGGCCAGCGCCCGCACGCCGTCGACGAGCCGCTGCGCCCCCGAGTGCCGGGGCAGGTAGCCGCGGACGCCGGCGCGCAGGATCTCGACCAGCTCGTGCTCGGAGTCCGTCTCCGGCTCCGCGAGCACGAGGACGGCGGTGTTCCGCCGGCAGAGGGTGCGCAGCAGCGGGAGGGCGTCGCCGGCGACCAGGCCCTGCCGGACGACGACCACCACGGCACCCTCGCCCTCGGCCGCCTCGAGGGCCTCGGGGAGGTGGGTGGTCTCGGCGACGACCGCCATGTCCGGTTCGGCCTCCAGGACCACCCGCAGCCCGGTGCGGAACACCTCGCGGTCCTCGCACAGCAGCACGCAGACCAGACTCGTCGGCGGCCGGACGGCGTGCGGCCGGACGGGCACGGGCCCGCAGGACCGATGCACGGGCTCGCTGGACCGAGGCACGGGCTCGCTGGACCGAGGCACTGGCACGGGGCCCGCCATGTGCTGTCGTGGGTCTCCCACTGGTGCCGCCCCCGTAATGACCACGGAATGGTCCATGTCGTTCCCCCCTGTGTCGACCCCTCAAGGCTCCCGCCCGGCGGACCAACAATTCCGACACGCGTCCGTCTCCTCCGGACTGGAGTGACTCTAACGTCGTTGTGGCAGGTTCTGTCGAGATCGTTCACAGCCTTTTCACAGGAGCTCGCAGCACGCTCACTCCATCCCGCTCAGCAACCGGCGGGAGAGGCTCCCCATCCGGGGTCGGGACGGCCGCTCCGGTGCACGTGGATGGCCAGCTGGGTGCGGTCCCGCAGGCCCAGACGACGCAGCGCCACCGTGATGTGGCCCTTCACGGTGGCCCGGCTCAGCTGCAGACGCTCGGCGATCTCCGCGTTGGTCAGACCCTCGGCCACGAGCTCGGCGACCGCCTGCTGCCGGGCGGTCAGCGGGCCGTGCGCCCGGGCTTGCCCGTCGTCCCCCGACCGCGCCACGTCGTCCAGGCGGTGCAGCAGCTCCCCGGTGACGTTGGCGTCCAGGACGGTCTCCCCACGGGCGACCGCGCGGACGCACTCGATCAGCCGCTGCGAGCTGACGGCCGCGTGCAGGTAGCCACGTGCTCCGGCCCGCAGCACCTCGAGCAGGTCGCCGACGGCGCCGGCCTCACCGAGCAGCAGGACGCGGGTACCCGTCCGGGTCATGTCGCGCACCACGTCCGGGAGGACGGGCCCCTGCCCGTCGACGCCCATCAGGGTGACGTCGGGTCGGGCCGTCGAGGCCAGCGGCAGCGCCTCGCCGACGCAGGCCGCCTCTGCCACGACGCGGAGACCGGGGATCGGGCGGAGCACCGCGCGCAGGCCGTGCCGGAAGACCTCGTGGTCGTCACAGATCAGCACCCGGACCAGCGGACCGGTGTCGGCCACACCTGGAGCGGACACGGCGTCGTCCGGTTCGGCCATGTGCCTCAGCTCCACTCCTGTCCGGCCCGTCAGGGGCACCGTCAGGTCGGTTCCGGAAGTTAGGCCGCCATGGTGCCGGTCGCCACAGTCCTGGGCGAGCCGATCACGAGCCGTCGGCGAGTTCATACCCGGGTAGGGGCCCCTGCCCCTGCAGGTGGGGGTCGTACGCCCTCGGGGTGATCGGTCCTCGTCCTCCCGGATGACTCCACCCCGACGTCCGGGCCGCACCGCTGCGCCCCGGGGCGGGTCGGTCGCACGCCCCCCTCCCTCCTCGGGGTGTGCCCCTGGACTGCACCTGTGGCCGATGTGCCGGCCACCGCCGGCTCCCTAGCGTCGTCGCATCCCGAGCCCCTCCCCCGGGCCGCAGCGACGCTGGGAGACACCGTGCACCAGACCATGATCATCGCGAAGATGGCGCCGACCGACGCCGACAAGGTGGCCGAGATCTTCGGCCGCTCGGACGCCACCTCGATGCCGCACGAGATCGGGGTGCGGAGCCGGTCGCTGTACCAGTTCCACGAACTCTACGTCCACCTCATCGACTTCGACCGGCCGGCGTCGGAGGCGATGCGCATCGCCCAGTCGCTCCCCTCCTTCCACAGCATGAGCCAGGACCTCCGGCCGTTCATCGAGGCCTACGACCCCGGCTGGCGCTCCCCGCAGGACGCGATGGCCCGGCGCTTCTACCACTGGTCCTCCTCCGAGTGAGACCGCTCCGGGCGACTGGGAGGACGTCATGACACGTTCCGCGCCGACCGCCACCGCGTCTGCCGCGGCGGCGCCCGACCACGTGGGGTGGGTCAGCTGCCCCGACTGCGGGTGGCTGCTCTACCGCAAGCGCCTCGACCGCAACCTGCACGTCTGCCCGGAGTGCGACCACCACCTCCGGCTCAGCGCCCGGGCCCGGATCGTCCTGCTCACCGACCCGGGCAGCTTCACCGAGACGACCTTCCCGCCGGGCCCGACCGACCCGCTCTCCTTCACCGACCTGCGCGACTACCCCGACCGGCTGGCCGACGCCGCGCGCCGCTCCGGCGAGTCGGAGGCCGTCGTGGTCGGCGTCGCCCGCATCGGCGGGGTCGAGACGGTCGTCGCGGTCATGGACTTCGCCTTCCTCGGCGGCAGCATGGGCGTCGAGGTCGGCCGGCGGGTGAGCGGCGCCGCGGAGCTGGCCCTGCAGCGCGGCCTGCCCCTGGTCACCGTCTGCGCCAGCGGCGGCGCCCGGATGCAGGAGGGCGTCTTCTCCCTGTTCCAGATGGCCCGCGCCAGCGAGGCGTTCGGCCGGCTCCGCGAGGCTGGGCTGCTCTCGGTGTGCGTGCTGACCGACCCCACCTACGGCGGGGTGTCGGCCTCCTTCGCCACCCTGGCGTCGGTCCTGGTCGGCGAGCGCGGCGCGCACGTCGGTTTCGCCGGGCCGCGCGTGGTCCAGGAGACCATCCGCGCCGAGCTGCCCGCCGACTTCCAGACCGCCGAGTTCCTCCTCGCGCACGGCCTGGTCGACCGGGTGGAGAACCGGGCCGACCTGCGGCCGCTGCTCGCCCGCCTGCTGGCCCTGCACGGGCCCGGCGTCCCGCCCCAGGAGGCGGCTGACGACGCCGACCGCGACGGCAGCCCGGTCGACGTCGCGGTCGACGACGACCCGTGGGACGTCGTCCAGCGGGCGCGGGTCGTCGAGCGACCCACCACCCTGGACTACCTGCACACCGCGTTCGACGACTTCGTCGAGCTGCACGGCGACCGGGCCTTCGCCGACGACCCGGCCGTGGTCGGCGGGATCGCCTCGATCGGCGGCCGCACCGTCGTCGTCGTCGGCCAGGAGAAGGGCCACACGGTCCGCGAGCGGATCGCCCGCAACTTCGGGATGCCGCACCCCGAGGGCTACCGCAAGGCGCAGCGGCTGCTCGACCACGCCGAGGCCTTCGGGCTCCCGGTCGTCACCCTCGTCGACACACCCGGTGCCCACCCCGGACCGGAGGCCGAGGAACGCGGCCAGTCGCACGCGATCGCCGAGATCATCATGCGCAGCAGCCGGCTCCGGGTCCCCGTGGTGTCGGTGGTCACCGGGGAGGGCGGCAGCGGCGGCGCGCTCGCGCTGTGCACCTCCGACCGGCTGCTGGTCCTGCAGAACGCCTACCTGTCGGTGATCAGCCCCGAGGGCTGCGCCGCCATCCTCTGGCGGACGGCGGTGGCCGCACCGACCGCCGCCCGCGCCATGCGCCTGGGCGCCGCCCACCTGCGGGCGTCCGGGATCGCCACCTCGGTGGTGGCCGAGCCCCCCGGTGGCGCCCACACCGACCCCGCCGAGGCAGCCCGCCTCCTGCGCCGCGCACTCGTCCGCGAGCTGGACGACGTCTGCCGGCTCGACGTGGCCACGCTGCTGGACACCCGGTCCCGGCGGCTCGAACGCATCGGTGGGGACGACGACCGCCCCCTGCAGCCGGTGGAGGGATGACCGTGTCAGCGAGCGAGTTCCCACCACGCACGATCGCGGCGACGTCCGCGACCGGGCCCGACGACGAGGCCCCGGACCTGCACGACGAGGTCCTGGCGCTGGCGCGCAGCCTGCCCGGTGAGCTGCGCAGGCTCACCGTCCGCAACGGCGACCGCGCCATCGAGGTCGAGTGGGCCCCCGAGGCCCCGCCGGCCGGGGTGGTCGCACCGCCCGCGCCACCGGCGCAAGGGGCCCCTGGCGGCGGCGAGGTCCAGCCGGCCGCACCGCCCGACGCTGCGGCGGAGGTGGCGGCGACCGTCCGCTCCCCGCTCGTCGGCACCTTCTACGCGGCGCCGTCGCCCGGGGCCGACCCGTTCGTCCGGGTCGGCGACGAGGTCGAGCCGGGGCAGACCGTCGGGATCGTCGAGGCGATGAAGCTGATGAACCCGATCGTCGCCGACGAGGCGGGCGTGGTGGCCGAGGTCCTCGTGGGCGACGCGGAGTCCGTCGAGTACGACCAGGTGATCATGCGGCTGCGGCCTCCGGGACGGTCCCGGTGATCGGCCGCATGCTCGTCGCCAACCGCGGCGAGATCGCCGTCCGGGTCGCCCGGGCCTGCCGCGAGCTGGGCATCGAGGTCGTCGCCGTCTACTCGACCTCCGACCGCAACTCCGCCGTCGTGGACCTGGCCGACGAGGCCGTGCACATCGGGCCGGCCGCGGCCCGGCGCAGCTACCTCAACGTGGCCAACATCGTCGAGGCGGCCCTGCGCACCGGCGCCGACGCCATCCACCCCGGGTACGGCTTCCTCTCCGAGGACCCCGACTTCGCCGAGATCTGCGCGGCGGAGGGGCTGACCTTCGTCGGCCCGCCCCCCGCGGTCATGCAGCAGATGGGCAACAAGGCCACCGCCCGCCGGCTCATGGCCGAGGCCGGCCTGCCGCTGCTGCCGGGCGTCGTGGAGCCCGTCGGCAGCGTCGACGAGGCCCGGCAGGTCGCCGCGCGGATCGGCTACCCGGTGATCATCAAGGCGGCCGCGGGCGGCGGCGGGCGGGGCATGACCGTCGTCCGCGAGGCCGACGACCTGGCCGACGCCTTCACCGCCACCCGGGCCACCGCCCGCGCGGTGTTCCGCGACCCCGCCGTGTACATCGAGCGCCACCTGACCGGAGCGCGGCACGTGGAGGTGCAGATCCTCTGCGACACCCACGGCAACGGCGTCTCCCTCGGCGAGCGGGACTGCTCGCTGCAGCGGCGCCACCAGAAGCTCCTCGAGGAGGGGCCGGCCGGCCACCTCACCCCCGAGCAGCGCGCCGAGCTCGGCCGGCTGGCGGTGCACGGCGCCCTCTCGGTCGGCTACACCGGCGCCGGGACCATGGAGTTCCTCGTCGACGGCTCCGGGTCGGCGTACTTCATGGAGATGAACGCCCGGATCCAGGTCGAGCACCCGGTCACCGAGCTGCTCACCGGCGTGGACCTCGTCCGCGAGCAGATCCTCGTCTCGGCCGGCCGGCGGCTGCAGCTGACCCAGTCCGACATCGTCCCCCGGGGTGCGGCCATCGAGTGCCGGATCAACGCCGAGGACCCGGCCCGCGGCTTCGCCCCCGCACCCGGCCGGCTCGACGTCCTGCAGGTGCCCGACGGGCCGTGGACCCGGTTCGACACCGGCTACCGGCAGGGCGACGTGGTCAGCCCGGACTACGACTCGCTGCTGGGCAAGCTCGTCGTCTGGGCCCCCGACCGGGAACAGGCCATCCGCCGGATGGACCGCGCCCTGGCCGAGCTGCGGGTCGAGGGCCCCGGCGTGCACACCACCGTCGCCCTGCACCGGGCCCTGCTGCGGGACCCCGACGTCACCGCCGACCGCCACGACGTGCAGTTCCTCGACCGGCAGCTGCCCGAGGTGCTCGCCCGGGCCGCGGCCCTCGCCGACGCACCGACACCCGGGCTGCCCGCCTCCCGCGGCTCCCTCTCGCTCGTCCAGCCCCCGGCCGCAGACGCGCAGCCGGATCCCGCCACCCCACCGGAAGGAACGACACCGTGCCCGACACGACCTTCACTCTCAGCGACCTCATGAACCTGCTCACCGAGAAGGCCGGGCTCCCCGCGTCGTCGCACACCACCGACCCGGACGCCCACTTCGCCGACATCGGCCTGGACTCGCTGGCCTTCCTGTCGATGCAGACCGAGCTGCAGGACCGCTACGGCACCGAGATGCCCGACGACAGCCCGGACAACTACACCCTCGGCCAGATCGTCGAGCGGGTCGACGCCGCCCTGCGCTCGGCCGGGATGGCCTGAAGAAGAAAGAGGACCCCGTCCTCCCCACCCCTCGCGAGCTCGGGGCGGGACCCGGGACGGGGCCAACGGCGGGCCCTGCACGGAGGCCAACCGTCCGCACCCTTGCCTACACCCCCAGGAGTGAACCTGTGAGCAGCACCGTCGAGCCGGGCACCCGCACCGCCGGGCACACGGACAACTCGATCCTCATCGACGCCCCGATCGACCACGTCTGGGCGATGACGAACGACCTGCGGTCGTGGCCGGACCTGTTCACCGAGTACAGCGAGGTGGAGATCCTCGCCGAGACCGACACCTGGTTCCGGTTCCGGCTCAAGATGCACCCGGACGAGAGCGGTCGGGTGTGGAGCTGGGTCTCCGAGCGCGAGCTCGACGAGGCGGCCCGTGAGGTGCGTGCCCGGCGGGTGGAGCCGGGGCCCTTCGAGTTCATGGACATCCGCTGGTACTACGCACCGGAGGGCTCCGGCACCCGGATGCGGTGGGTGCAGGACTTCCGGATGCGCCCGGAGGCCCCGATCGACACCGAGGGCATGACGCAGCGGATCGACGCGAACAGCAAGGTCCAGATGTCGATCATCAAGGAGAAGGTGGAGGCCGCGGCCGCCCGGTCCGGGGAGCCGGAGAGGTGACCGGCGCCGCCGTCGTCCTCGCCGGGGAGGCCGGCGTCCGCGCCGGCGCGATCGACGCCTGGCTCGGCGACGCGGCGGCCCGCGCGGTGGTCGAGGAGGCCTCGGCGGTGGTCGGGCGGGACGTGACCACGTGGTGGCGCGACCCGCTCAACCTCAGCTGCGACACCACGGCCGCACACGTCGAGGTCGTGGTCAACGGGGTCGCCGGCTACCGGAGCCTCACCGCGCGCGGGCTGCGACCGGTCGCGGTCGCCGGGCACGGCGTGGGCGAGTACGCCGCCCTGGTGGCCGCCGGCGCCCTGCCCCTGGACCAGGTCGTCGAGCTGGTCCACTGGCGCGCCGAGCTGCTGTCGCTGTCACCGCGCCCGTCCTGCGCGGGCATGGCGGCCGTCGTCGGGCCCGGCGCGGTCGAGGTCACCCGCACGGTCGTCGCCGAGGTGGGCCGCACCGGGCCGCTGTCCGTGGCCTCGTTCGACGGGCCGGCGCAGGTCCTGGTCGCGGGCGGCTGCGAGGCCCTGGAGCGGGCGCGGGAGGCCGTGGTGGCCGCCGGGCTGGACCTCGTCCGGCTGCCGGGGCGCAACGCCTGCCACGGTCCCCTGGTCGCACCGGTCGCCCGGCACCTCGCCGCCGCCCTGGCCGACCTCGAGTGGTCCGCGCCCGAGGTGCCCGTCGTCCCCAACGCCGACGGCCGGCCCACGAGGGACCCCGCGCAGCTGGCCCGCTGCCTGCGCGCCCACCTGACCTCGCCCATCCAGTGGGAGGCGACCTCGCACGCGCTGGTCGAGGCCGGCGTCACCGCGGTGGTCGAGGTCGCCGCCGTCGCCGT
This sequence comes from Geodermatophilus sp., assembly GCA_035639575.1. GTDB lineage: Bacteria > Actinomycetota > Actinomycetes > Mycobacteriales > Geodermatophilaceae > Geodermatophilus. The sequence continues at coordinate 5,702 of DASQXT010000451.1, read as the reverse complement.
CCTGGGGCCTCTGGTCCGACAGGTCGCCCCCGACCTCCCGGTGCACCTGGCCGACGGGCCCGGCACGCCGCTCCCCCCCACCCCGCCGGAGGCCACCCCCGCGGTGCCCGTCCCGACCCGAGGAGAGACATGACCACCATCCAGCACGCGCCGGCCACGCCGACGCGCTGCGGCCCCACCGTCCACCGCGCCGACACCCCGCCCAACCGCCGCCGCGGCGGTGACATCCGGGTGCTCCTCTCCCCGGCCAGCGTCGGCGCGACGGCCGGCTTCATGGGCACGCTCACCCTGGAGCCCGGCGAGATCGTCACCGAGCACTGGCACCCCTACTCGGAGGAGTACCTCTACTGCCACAGCGGCGACGTCCTGGTCACCCTGGACGGCGAGGAGCGCCGGCTCACCCCCGAGTCCGCCGTCCACATCCCGATCGGGGTGCGGCACCGCATCGTCAACGACTCCTCGACCACCGCGTTCTTCGTGTTCATGTGCGGCCCGCTGGCCCCGCGGCCGGAGCTGGGCCACGTGGACACCGAGCAGCCTCCGGGCCTGAAGTGAGCGCCGACCGACGACGGGTCGTCGTCACGGGGATCGGGGTGGTCGCGCCCGGGTCCATCGGGCGCGAGGCGTTCTGGGACATGATCACGGCGGGCCGCACGGCGACCCGGCGGATCACGTTCTTCGACCCCAGCCGCTTCCGGTCGCAGGTGGCCGCCGAGGTCGACTTCCACCCGCGCCGGCTCGGCCTGAGCGCCCAGGAGGTCCACCGCAACGACCGCTTCGTGCAGTTCGCGATGGTCGCCGCCGACGAGGCGGTCGCCGACAGCGGGCTGCGCCTGGGGGTCGGCGACGCGCCGGACGCCCCGGAGCCCGAGCGGGTCGGGGTCACCCTCGGCAGCGCCGTCGGCGCGACCATGCGGCTGGAGGACGAGTACGTCAACGTCAGTGACGCGGGCACCCACTGGCTGGTCGACCCGCGCTACGGCTCGCGGTTCCTGCACCAGGCCCTCGTGCCCAGCTGCGGGGCCACCGAGCTGGCGGTGCGCTTCCGGGCGCAGGGCCCGGCGACGGTGGTCTCCACCGGGTGCACGTCGGGCATCGACGCGGTCGGGTACGGCAGCCAGCTCATCGAGGACGGCGACGCCGACGTCGTGATCGCCGGCGCCAGCGACGCGCCCATCTCGCCGATCTCGATGGCCTGCTTCGACACCATCCGGGCGACGACGGACAACAACGCCGACCCCGAGCACGCCTCCAAGCCCTTCGACGCGCGCCGCAACGGCTTCGTGATGGGCGAGGGCGCCGCGGTGATGGTGCTCGAGGAGCTGGAGCACGCCCAGCGGCGCGGTGCGGAGATCTACTGCGAGGTCACCGGCTACGCCAACCGCTGCAACGCCTTCCACATGACCGGGCTGCGGCCCGACGGCGTGGAGATGGCCGAGGCCCTCGACCAGGCGCTGGCCCAGGGGCGGATCGACGGCGACGAGGTCGGCTACGTCAACGCGCACGGCTCGGGGACCAAGCAGAACGACCGGCACGAGACCGCGGCGGTGAAGCTGAGTCTCGGCCAGGCCGCCTACAAGGTCCCGATGAGCTCGCTGAAGTCGATGGTCGGGCACTCCCTCGGCGCGATCGGCTCCATCGAGATCGCCGCCACCGCGCTGGCGGTGCAGCGCCAGGTCGTCCCGCCGACGGCGAACTACGAGGTGCCCGACCCCGAGTGCGACCTGGACTACGTGCCCAAGATCGCGCGGGAGCACAAGGTCGACGTCGCCGTCTCGGTGGGCAGCGGCTTCGGCGGGTTCCAGTCGGCGATCGTCCTGGCCAAGCCCGACCGGAGGGCATCGTGACCGAGCTGGCGAGTGCCCGCGGCGACGCCGGAACCGAGCCGACCGTCCTGAGCGAGGAGGGGGTCGTCACCGAGGTGGCCGGCCCCGCCCGCGAGACCGCCCCGACGGGGCGGGCCATCATCCCGGACCGGCGCGGCCGGACGACCCGCCTGCTGGTCACCGGCATCGGCGTCGTCGCACCCAGCGGCGTCGGCGTCGAGGAGCACTGGCGGTCCCTGGTGCGCGGCGAGGTCCGGGTGGGCCCCATCGAGGGCTTCGACGCGTCGCGGTACGGCGTCACGCTGGCCGGGCAGGTGCGCGACTTCGACCCCGACCGGTTCGTCGCCCCGCAGCTCAAGGTGCAGACCGACCGCTGGACCTGGATGTCCCTGGCGGCGGCCACGCTGGCCGCCGAGGACGCCGGCTACGTGCCGCCCGAGGAGGCCTACGCGACCTCGGTGTTCCTGGCCGCCGGCTCGGGGGGCAACGAGTTCAGCCAGCACGAGATCCAGGGACTGTGGGCGAAGGGACCCCGGTCGGTCGGCGCCTACCAGTCGATCGCCTGGTTCTACGCGGCCAGCACCGGTCAGGTCTCGATCCGCGACGGCTACAAGGGCCCCTCCGGCGTCGTCGTCAGCGAGGGCGCGGGCGGGCTGGACAGCTTCGGCTGGGCGCGGCGGGTGGTGCGACGCGGCACCCCGGCCGTGCTCGTGGGCGGCACCGAGGCCGGCATCTGCCCCTACGCCCTGCTGTGCCAGGTGACCAGCGGGCGGCTGTCCACCGCCGCCCGTCCGGAGGACGCGTACAAGCCCTTCGACCGGCGGGCCAACGGTCACGTCATCGGCGAGGGCGGCGCCATCCTGCTGGTCGAGGAGGCCGACGCCGCACGGGGCCGGAACGCGCGGCACGTGTGGGGCGAGGTGGTCGGCTACGGCGCCACGCACGACGCCCACCACCACGAGGACCCGGCTCCCGACGCCACCCAGTACGCGCGGGCCATCCGGATCTCGCTCGCCGACGCCGGCGTGACGCCGGACCAGGTCGACCTGGTGGTCGCCGACGGCGCGGGGGTCCCCGAGCTCGACGCGCTGGAGGCCGAGGCGATCACCGCGGTGTTCGGGGAGCGCGGGGTGCCGGTGACGGCGCCGTCGAGCTGGACCGGGCGGCTCATGGCCGGCGGGTCGGCGCTCAACGTGGCGACCGCCCTGCTGGCGATGCGCGACGGGCTGGTGCCCGCCACCGGCAACGTCGACGACCCGGTGGAGGAGTACGGGCTGGACCTGGTGCGCGAGAACCGGCAGTCCGACCTCGACGTCGTCGTCGTGCTGGCCCGGGGCTTCGGCGGCTTCAACAGCAGCCTCGTGCTGCGCCGGCACCGCGAGGGGACGCCGTGACGACCTCCACGACCGGGACCCGCGCCGTGGTGCGCACGATGCTCCGGATGCGCACCCGCGAGGGTTGCGAGGCGGAGTTCGAGGCCGCCTGGCGCCGGGCCGCCGCGGAGATCAGCCGGGTGCCCGGCAACCTGCGGCAGGAGCTGATCCGCGACGCCGACGACCCCCGCACCTTCCTCATCACCAGCGACTGGACCGACCGGGCCGCGGTCGACGAGTTCGGTCGCAGCAGCGCCCGCGAGACGCTCACCGAGGCGTTGCGGGACCTGCGCGAGGACGCGGCCCGCAACACCTACGAGGTGCTGGCCGTCGTCCCGGGCGAGCAGGGGACGGCATGACGGCGGTGCACGAGGACGGCGGCAGGGCGACCGTGCGGACCCTCCTGCGGATGCGCGCGCGGGAGGGCTGCGAGGCGGAGTTCGAGGCGGCCTGGTACCGCGCCGCCGCGGAGATCGCCCGCGTGCCCGGCAACCTCCGCCAGGAGCTGATGCGCGACGAGGGCGACCCGCGCTGGTTCGCCATCGTCAGCGACTGGACCGACCGGGCGTCGGTGGACGCCTTCGGGCGCAGTTCCGCCCGCGAGACGCTGACCGAGGCACTGCGCGACCTGCGCGAGGACGCCACCCGTTCGACCTTCACCGTGCTGGCGACGGTGGACGCCGAGCGCCGGCGGCCGGTGCGCATCGACTTCTCCACCAGCGTCAAGCCGGGCGAGCAGGTGGCCTTCGAGCGCGCGTACTCGACGGTCACCAAGCGGATCGGGGACTCCCGCGGGTACGTGCGCGAGGAGCTGCTGCGCGACGCCAGCGGGCTGCGCTACCACATCTTCGCGGAGTGGGAGTCCGAGGACGACTTCGTGCAGTGGGTGGAGGACCCCTCCCACATGGACGCCGGCGCACCGCTGGCCCGGTGGCACTCGGTGGAGTTCCGGCGTGAGGTGCTGGAGATCCGCCAGCGGCCCGACGCGGACGACGACTTCCCGCCGCTGCTCTCGCCCGGCGGGGACGTCGAGGTCGAGCGGGTGCGCGTCGACACCGCCGTCGCCGTCGAGCCCTGGGAGGCCGACGCCTTCGAGCTCGCCTACCTCGCCGCCGCGCAGCTCGCCCGCAGCGCCCCCGGCCACGCCCGCGAGGAGCTGCTGCGCGAACCGGACGGGCGGCGCTACCACGTCGTCGCCGAGTGGGAGTCCGAGCAGCGCTTCACCGACTGGGCGGCCGAGCCGGCGAACTGGGCTGCCGGGCCGCTGGGCCGGTGGCTGGCCCGGGGCGAGGACCGCAGGGTCTTCGCGCTGCGCGTGCGGCCCGTGCCGCCGTCGGTCGAGGCCGGGGCGGGACCCGAGCTCGCGCCGCAGCCGGCCGCCGTCGTCCCCGAGGGAGTGCCCGTGGCACCGGAGCCGGACCTGGAGGCGGTGGCCGGGCCGCCGGTGCGACTGCCCGCCGACACCGAGCCGGCCCTCGCCGCGGCGCTGTCGACCGGCACGGTGCCGAGCGCCAGCGTGCAGGAGTTCGTGGAGAAGCCGGACGACGAGCACGCCCCCGCCGCGGCGGCGCTGCTGCCGGACCCGGCCGACCTCGCGGACGCCTCCCGCACCGCCGGACGGGCGGTCGAGGTGCTCGTCGTCGGTGCAGGGCCGGCGGGCCTGACCCACGCGATCGAGCTGGCCCGCCGCGGCATCGCCGTCCGCGTCGTGGACAAGCGCCCCCAGGCGTCGACGCAGGCGGACAAGGCGATCGGCATCCACTGCCGGACGATGGAGATCTGGGAGGACCAGGGCATCGTCACCGAGGCGATGGACGCCGGGATCTGGCTGTACGGCCAGACGGTGTTCGTCAACGGCGAGCAGACCCACCAGGTCGACTGGGCCGGCCTCGACGAGCTGCCCTACGCCCACCTCGGGCTGCCGCAGTACGACACCGAGCGCATCCTCGGGGCCAAGCTGGCCTCCCTGGGCGTGGTCGTCGAGCGTGGGGTCGAACTGGTCGCCTTCGCCCAGGACGACGAGGGCGTCACCGCGCGGCTGCGGCACCTCGACGGCACGGAGGAGACCACCCGGGCGCAGTACCTCGTCGGCTGCGACGGGGCGCACAGCGCCGTCCGGTCCGGGCTGGGGCTGCACTTCGAGGGCGGGCTGTCGATGTTCCCGCAGCTGTTCATGCTCGGGGACGTCGACGTCGACTGGGACCTGCCGGCCGGGCACCTGGTGCGCTTCGTGCGCATCGAGAACGACGACGACTTCACCGGGATGCTCGTCTGCGTCCCCCTCAAGGGCCGCAACCGCTACCGGATCGCGACCCTGGCCCCGCAGCGGTGGCAGGACGCGGTCGGCTCCGGCGTCGTCCCGGCCGGGTTCTGGCAGGAGTACGAGCCGCCGACGCTGGCCGACATGCAGGCCGCGATCGACGACCTGGGGCCGCCCGGGACGACGGCGAGCAACCTGCGCTGGTCGTCGATCTTCCGGATCAAGCACGGCATCGTCGACCGC
>DASQXT010000450.1:0-10205 GCA_035639575.1 Geodermatophilus sp. | reverse complement strand
CCCTCGCTGAGCGGGCCGCGCACCGTCGCCGGTGCGCCGAGCGCCAGCACCCCGTCGGGGACGACCGCCCCCGGCGGCACCAGGCTGTGCGCGCCGACGAGCGCCCGGGCGCCGATGCGGGCGCCGTCCTGCACGGTGCTCCCGTTGCCGATCAGCGCCTCGGCGCCCACCACCGCGCCGTGGACGACGCACTGGTGGCCGATGGTCGCGCCCGGCCCGATCTCGGTCTCCGGGTCCGCACCACCGTGCAGCACCGAGTTGTCCTGCACGTTGGCGCCGGCCCGCACCACGATGCGGCCGAAGTCCGCGCGCAGGACCGCGCCGTACCAGACCGACGCCCCGGCCTCCACGACGACGTCCCCCACGAGCGTGGCGGTCGGTGCGATCCAGGCCTCCGGGGAGACGGAGGGGGCACGGCCTTCGAAGGAGAACAGCGGCACGCGCGGAGCCTAGGGGCCGGTGCCGCCCCTCCCTTCCCGGGTGTGATCCGCGTTACGTTCGCGGTCCGTCGCCCGACCCTCCAGGAGGACCCATGGACCGGCTCCGCTTCGGCACCTTCCTCGCTCCGTTCCACCCCGCCGGCGAGAACCCCACGCTGGCCCTGCAGCGGGACCTGGAACTGGTCGAGCACCTGGACCGGCTCGGGTACGACGAGGCCTGGATCGGGGAGCACCACTCCGCCGGCACCGAGATCATCGCCTCGCCGGAGATCTTCATCGCCGCGGCGGCGGAGCGCACCCGGCACATCAAGCTCGGCACCGGCGTCACCTCGATCGCCTACCACAACCCGCTGTGGGTGGCCGAGCGCATGGTGCTGCTCGACCACCTCACCCGGGGTCGGGCGATGCTCGGCTGCGGCCCCGGCTCGCTGCCCACCGACTCGATGATGCTGGGGCTCAACCCCACCGACACCCGCGAACTGCTCGAGGTCGACCTCGACATCATCATGCGGCTGCTGCGCGGCGAGACGGTCACCGAGAAGACCCGCACGCACGAGCTGGTCAACGCGCGCCTGCACCTGCGGCCCTACACCCAGCCCCGCTTCGAGGTGGCCGTCGCCGCGGTCGCCTCCCCCACCGGGCCCCGGATGGCCGGCCGGCACGGCATCGGGCTGCTCTCCATCGGCGCCACCCTCACCAAGGAGGGCTTCGACGCCCTGGCCCACCACTGGAACGTCGTCCAGGAACGGGCCGAGCACTTCGGGCAGACCGTCTCGCGGCGGGACTGGCGGCTGGTCGGCCTCATGCACATCGCCGAGACGAGGGAACAGGCCTACGCCGACGTGCAGTACGGCATCGAGACCTGGTTCCGCTACTTCCAGAAGACGGCGGCCTTCCCCCAGATGGCGGTCGAGGGCGGCGACGCCAAGGAGATGATCGACTTCATCAACGAGGCCGGCATCGGGGCCATCGGCACGGTGGAGGACGCCCGCGCCCAGGTTCAGCGGCTGTGGGACCAGTCCGGCGGCTTCGGCTGCATGCTGCTGCTCGGCCACGAGTGGGCCGACCCGCAGGCCACCCGGCGCTCCTGGGAGCTCATCGCCCAGCACGTCGTGCCGCACTTCCAGGGCGGCGAGGTCTCCCACGCCCAGCAGACGCTGAACGCCAAGGAGTACGCGACGGGCAAGCGGGAGGACTACGCGGCCCAGCAACTGCAGGCGGTGGCCACGATGACCGAGCGGTACGAGAAGGAGAAGGCCGGCGGCTGACCGCATGCCCGGCTGCCGCCCCGGCGACCGGGGCGGCAACGGGTCGCGGTGCGGACCGACGGCCGGACCGGCCACGATGGCCCGGTGACCGAGATGCCGGACGACGTGCAGGAAGTGCTCGCCGCGGAGGACCGCCGCTACCGGGCGATGGTCGACGGCGACCTGGACGCGCTCGCGGACCTGCTCGCCGACGGGCTCAGCTACACCCACTCGAGCGGCACCCGCGACACCAGGGAGGAGTACCTGGCCAAGTTGCGGTCGCGCTACTACGTGTACCGCCGGGCGGAGCACCCGGTCGACCGGGTCGAGGTCGCCGGCGACACCGCGATCGTCGTGGGCCGGATGACCGCGGTGGTCGACGTCGCCGGCGTCCCGAAGTCGCTGGACAACCTGGCCCTCGCCGTGTGGACCCGCGCCGGTGGGTCGTGGCAGCTGCTGGCCTACGCCCCGACGGCGTTGCCTGCCTGACCCTGCGGTGACGGACACGACATCTCCTGCAGGATCCGCAAACTTGCATACGGTGCAACGATGACCGGGTGACTCCCGGACTGCGCGAGCGCAAGAAGGCCGCCACCCGGTCCGCGCTCCACGAGGCCGCGCTGCGGCTGGTGGCCGAGCGCGGCCTGGACGGCGTCTCGGTCGACGACATCGCCGCCCGCGCCGACGTCTCCCCGCGCACCTTCTTCAACTACTTCGCCACCAAGGACGACGCGGTCCTCGGCCTGGACCCCGCCGAGCTGCGACGGACGGCGCAGGCGCTCGCCGCGCGGCCCGCGGACGAGTCGGCCGTCGAGGCGCTGCGCGCCGTCCAGCGCGAGCAGGCCGAGGAGATGGCGCGCGAGACCGAGCTGTGGCCGCTGCGGCTGCAGGTCATCGAGGCCAACCCCCACCTCGTCGGCCGGCTGGTCACCCACTTCGGCGAGGCCGACCGCGCGCTGGCCGCCGCCGTCGCCGAGCGCACCGGCACCGACGCCGACTCCGACACCCTGCCGACGCTGCTGGCGCTGACCAGCGGCGCGGTCCTGCGCACCGCCATGCACCGCTGGCTGACCAGCGGCTTCACCGCCTCCCTGCCCCGCCTCGTCGACGAGGCGTGGGACGTCCTCGCCCGCGGCCTGGCCGCCCTCCCCCACTGACCCGAGGAGCCCCGTGCACGCCCCCACCCCGACCGCGCAGGACGACGCACCGCTGTTCGTCCTCACCCGGCGCCGGATCAACCTGGTCTTCTCGGCGCTGATCGCCGGGATGCTGGTCTCCAGCCTCGACCAGACCATCGTCTCGACGGCGATGCCGACCATCGTCGGCGACCTCGGCGGCGTCTCGCACATGGCCTGGGTGACCACGGCCTACCTGCTGGCCAGCACGCTGGTCATGCCGATCTACGGCAAGTTCGGCGACCTGTGGGGACGCCGCACCCTGTTCCTGCTCGCGATCGCGCTGTTCACCGCCGCCAGCGTCGGGGCGGCCCTGTCGACCGACTTCACCTGGTTCGTCGTCTGGCGCGGGGTGCAGGGCCTCGGCGGCGGCGGGCTGATGATCCTGTCGCAGGCGATCATCGCCGACGTCGTCCCGGCCCGGGAGCGCGGCAAGTACCTCGGCCCGCTGGGCGCCATCTTCGGCCTGGCCGCCGTCGCCGGCCCGCTGGTCGGCGGCTACCTGACCGACCACGCGAGCCTCGGCTGGCAGTGGTGCTTCTGGATCAACGTCCCGGTCGGCGTCGCCGCCCTGGTCATCGGCTGGTTCGCCCTCACGCTGCCGCGCAAGCGCAACACCGAGCCGGTCGACTACGCCGGCATCGTCACCCTGTCGGCCGCCACCACCTCGCTGGTCTTCTGCACCGACTTCGGCGGCGACCGCGGCTGGACCGACGGCTGGACCCTCGCCCTGATGGCCGCCTTCGCCGTCTCGGTGCTGGCCTTCGTGCTGGTCGAGCAGCGCGCCGTGCAGCCGATCGTCCCGCTGGCCCTCTTCCGCAACCCGACCTTCGTCGTGGCCACGGCGCTGGGCGCCGCGATCGGCCTGGGCATGTTCTCGGCCATCGCCTTCATGCCCACGTTCCTGCAGATGGCCTCGGGCACCTCGGCGGCCAACTCGGGCCTGCTGATGCTGCCGATGATGGCCGGCCTGTTCATCACCGCCATCGGCTCGGGCATCGCGACCACGAAGACGGGCAGGTACAAGGTCTTCCCCATCGCCGGCGTGCTGGTCATCGCCGCGGCGATGCTCTGGATGACCACGCTGTCCGGCGACACCTCCCTGGTCACCATCTGCACGATGCTGTTCGTCATGGGCCTGGGCCTCGGCCTGGTCATGCAGGTCGTCGTCCTGGTGGCGCAGAACGCCGTCTCCCCGCGCGACCTGGGCACGGCCACCTCGACGAACAACTACTTCCGCGAGGTCGGCGCCACCCTGGGCGTCGCCGTCTTCGGCACGGTCTTCACCAACCGGCTGGCCGAGAACCTCACCGGAGCGCTGCAGGACAACGCCCAGCAGGCGGTCGCGGCCGGCATCACCTCGCCGGACAGCCTGATCCCGCAGGCGGTCGAGGCCGCGGGGGAGCCGCTGCGGACGGCGATCGTCGACGCCTACGCCGGCGCGCTGGCCCCCGTCTTCGGCTACCTGCTGCCGGCCTTCGCCGTCGCGCTGCTGCTGGCGCTGTTCCTCCGGGAGATCCCGCTGTCCGACGTCGCCGGCCTGGTCGCCCGCGGCGAGGCCGTGGCCGGGGACGACCTGACCGACCCGGAGCGGGACGACGACGCGCGCGAGGCCACCCCGGCGCACTGACCCTGCCGTCCAATGGCAAGCTCCTGGCCGGGCGGGACCGGCGTTCCCCACGCTGCCGGGGACGTCGTCCGCCCGGCCCGGGAGCAGCCATGAGCTTCGAGTACCTGACCGACCCCGAGCGGGGGCCGCAGTGGCGCGGCCTGCTGCCCGGCGCGCCCGAGCCCTTCTTCCTCCAGCGGGGCGAGGGCGAGCACGCCCGGCTCTTCGGTGACCTGTTCACCGTGCTGCTCAGCGGCGACGAGACCGAGGGCCAGTTCGGCGTGATGACCGCCGACTGCCCCGCCGGCGACGTCATCCCGACCCACGCCCACGACGCCACCCACGAGGTGTTCTACGTCGTCGACGGCGCGGTGCGCGTGTTCGTGCAGGACCGGCAGGGCGAGAAGACCTCCCGGCTCCTGGGCCCGGGCGACTTCGGCTTCGTGCCGGCCGGGCTGGCGCACGCCTACCGCGTCGAGCGGCCCAGCCGGATGCTCGGCGTCGTCACCGGCGGGTTCGAGCGGTTCTTCCAGCACATGGGGGCGCCGACCGACGTCCCCGGCGAGCAGCCACCGTTCGTGCCCGACCCGCCCCGCATGCAGGCCGCCGCGCAGGCGCACCGGATGCAGTTCCTGCGCGACGTCGACTGGCCCGACGCCTGACCCGAGGGGACGACGCGTGCCCGACCTCCCCCTGCCCCCGCCCGCGCACGCCGCGCCCCTGCCTCCGGCGCACGACGCCGGCGAGGGCGTCTCCGTGCTCGCCGGCGTCCCGTACGCGGCGCTGCCCGGCGCCCGCCCCCTCGAGCTGGACCTGTACCTGCCCGCCGAGCGGCCGGCGTCGGTCGTCGTCTTCGTGCACGGCGGCGGGTGGCGGCTGGGCAGCCGGCACTCCGCGGGGCCGGCCTACGCCGGGCGGCGGCCGTCGGCGTTCGAGGCGGTCGCCCGGGCCGGGATCGCGGTCGCCTCGGTCGACCACCGGCTCTCCGGCGAGGCGGTGTGGCCGACCCAGCTGCACGACGTCAAGGCGGCGGTCCGCTGGCTGCGCGCCCGGGCCGGCGAGCTCGGCGTCGACCCGGAGCGGGTGTACGCCTGGGGCGAGTCGGCCGGCGGCCACCTCGCCGCGCTGCTGGGCCTGACCGCGGGCGACCCGGAGCTGGAGGGGGACGTCGGGGTGACCGGCCCGTCGAGCGCGGTGGCCGCGGTCGCCGCCTGGTACCCGCCCACCGACCTGCGGGCACTGCCCGGGGACCTCGGCGCCGACCCGGCGGCGGCCGACTCGCGGGAGGCGCAGCTGCTCGGCGCGCCCGTCGCAGCCGTGCCCGACCGCGCGGCGCAGGCGAGCCCGGTCGCCCACACCTCCCCCGCCGCGCCGCCGTTCCTGCTGCTGCACGGGCGGGCCGACCGGTTCATCCCCTGTGTGCAGAGCGAGCGGCTGCGCGACGCGCTGCGGGACGCCGGGGTGCCGGTCGAGCTGACGACCTACGAGGGCGCCGACCACATGTGGCTGGGCAGTCCGGATGCGGCGGACGACGCGCTGGCCCGGACGATCGCCTTCCTCCACCGCTCAGCCCGCTGACGGCCCCGGCCGCCCGGCGGCCGGAGCACCCAGCCCGCGCGACACCGCCCGGGCCGCGGCGCGCACCGCCGGCTCGATCGTCCGTGGGCCGGCGCCGCCGGCCGGCACCACGATCGACAGCGCCGCCGCCACCCGTCCCGCGGCGTCCCACACCGGCGCGGCCACCGACACCACCGGCGCAGGCCGGCGCCGGTTGATGACCCCGACCCCGCTGCGGCGGATCTCGGCGAGCTCCCGGCGCAGCGCGGCCGGCTGCGGCGGCGGGTCGTCGGACCGCCCGCCCACCTCCCCGCGCAGCACCCGCTCCTGCAGCTCGGCCGGCGCGTGGGCCAGCAGCAGCCGGCCGACCCCGGTCATGTGCAGCGGCAGCCGGTCGCCGACGCGGTACTGCACGGGGACGGCGGCCCGCGAGGACCGCCGCTCCACCAGCAGAGCGGCGTCCCCGTCGAGGACGGCGAGCAGCACGTGCTGACGGGTGGCCTCGTACAGGTCGTCCATGAAGGGCATCGCGACCTCGCGCAGGCCGAGCGCGCGCGGCGCGAGCGACCCGACCTCCCACAGCCGCAGGCCGACCACGTAGCCGCCCTCCGCGGCCCGCTCCAGCGCGCCCCAGGCGACCAGCCGCTCGGCCAGCCGGCGGGCGGTGCTCAGCGGCGTCCCGGCCCGCCGCGCCAGGTCCGACAGCGTCAGCCGCCGGTGCCCGTCGTCGAACGCGGCCAGCAGCGCCAGCGCCCGGTCGACGACGGGATCGCCCTGCGGCGGCCGCTTCCCGCGTGCGGGTGCAGCGGGTCCCGGGTCCTCGTCCACGGGGGCATCCTGACACCTCGGTCTGCCATTGAGTGGCAATGCCGTCGGATCGGGTGACCCGCGTCACCCACTCTGGGCGCAGCGGCCGCCCGCCCCCTCCCCCGACTCCCCGGAGATCCGCGTGGACACGTCCACCTCCCGCACCCCGTCCCGATCCGCACTCCTCGTGCCTGTGCTCTGCTGGCTGGCCCTGACCGCCGACGGCTACGACCTGTTCGCCTACGGCGCCACCGTGCCGGGGCTGCTGGCCGCGCCCGGGTGGGGCGCCACGCCCGCGTCGGTGGGCGCGGTCGCCAGCCTCGGCCTGGTCGGCATGCTCTGCGGCTCCCTGGTCGCCGGGACGCTGACCGACCTGCTCGGCCGCCGCCGGCTGTTCGCCGCCTCGGTGGCGCTGTTCTCCCTGGCGATGCTCGGCTGCGGGCTGGCGCCCTCCTTCGGCGTCTTCGCCGCGTTCCGCTTCGTCGCCGGCTTCGGCATCGGCGGCCTGCTGCCCACGGCGATCGCGCTCACCAGCGAGTTCGCCGCGCCGGAGCACCGGTCGCGCATCCTCGGCGCGGTGCTCACCGGCCCGCCGGTCGGCGGCCTGCTCGCCTCGACGGCGTCGGTCGCGCTGCTCGCCGAGCACGGCTTCCAGCTGGTCTACGGCCTGGGCGTCCTCCCGCTGCTGCTCGTGCCGGTCGCGCTGCGCCTGCTGCCCGAGTCGCCGGCGTACCTGCGCGCCCGGGGCCGCACCGTCGAGGCCGACCGGATCGCCGCCGTCTTCGGGCTGCCCGCCCCCGCGGCCGTCCCCGCGCCGGCCGGCCGCCGCTCGCCGGTGCGGACGCTGTTCACCGACGGCATGGGCCCGGCCACCATCGGCATCTGGATCGTGACCATCTGCAGCCTGCTGACCCTGTTCGGCCTCTCCACCTGGCTGCCGCAGATCATGCGCACCGCCGGCTACGGGCTGAGCTCGTCGGTGGCCTTCCTGCTGGTCTACAGCGCCGGCGGCATCGTCGGCACGCTGGTCGCCGCGCACCTCGCCCAGCGCCTGGGCGCCAAGGCGATGGTGCTGACCGGCTTCGCCGCGGCCACCATCGCCCTGGCCCTGCTGGCCGCGCAGCCGCCCACGGCCGTGGTGCTCGTCCTGGTCGCCGTCGCCGGCTTCGGCGGGCTGGGCACCCAGAACCTGCTCAACGACCACATCGCCGGCTTCTACCCGGCGGGGGCCCGCGCCACCGGGCTGGGCTGGGCCCTCGGCGTGGGCCGGGTGGGCGCCATCGTCGGGCCCACCTACGGCGCCCTGTTCGTCGGCGGCGGCAGCGCGGTGGTCGCCAGCGCGGTCGCCTTCGCCGTCCCGGCGCTGCTGGGCGCGCTGGTCATGAGCCGGCTGCCGCGCTCGCGGCCCGAGGCCGCGGTCTCCGCCGCGCCGCGTACCGCCGCCACCACCGGGGGTGTCGCGTGACCGAGCTCGCGAGGTCACCCATGAGCATGGCAAGCCGGCACGTGCCCGTCCTCGTCGTCGGCGGCGGCCCGGCCGGCCTGGCCGCCGCGCTGGAGCTGGACTCCCACGGCGTCGCCAGCCTGGTCGTCGAACCCCGCGTCACCGTGGACCCGCTGCGCCCCCGCGCCAAGACCACCAACGCCCGCACGATGACCCACCTGCGCCGCTGGGGCGTCGCCGACCGGCTCCGCGCCGCGGCTCCCCTGCCGGTCGAGGAGGCGCAGGACGTCGTCTTCTGCTCCACGCTGCTGGGCCGCGAGGTGCGCCGCTTCGAGCACGCCTTCCAGCTGTACGCCGACCGCCGGGAGGAGTTCCCCGAGGCCGGCCAGCAGGTGCCCCAGCCGGTCATCGAGGAGGTGCTGCGCGCAGCCGTGGAGGCCTCCGCGCACGCCCGGCTGCTGACCGGCGCCCGCGTCACCGCCGTCCGGCAGGACGAGGACGGCGTGGACGTCACCGTCCAGGACGCCGACGGCGGCACCTCGCTCCTCCGCGCCGACCTGGTGCTCGGCGCCGACGGCGGCGCCAGCGGAGTGCGCGAGTCGCTCGGCGCCCGGTACGAGGGGGGCTCCGGCGAGAAGCCGAACCTGAGCATCCTGTTCCGCGCCCCCGGCCTGGCCGAGCGCGTGCCGTTCGACAACGCCGTCCACGCCTGGGTGATGGCGCCGGGCGCGGCCGGCATCGTCGGCCGGCTGGACCTGGCCGACACGTGGTGGGCGATCGTGCAGGGGGTGGACGTGCGCGCCGACGACGTCGACCCGGTCGCGCTCGTGCACGCACTGGTCGGCGAGCCGGTCGACGTCGAGGTCGTCGCCACCGACCCGTGGGTGGCGCGGATGCTGCTCGCCGACTCCTACGGCTCCGGCCGGGTGCTGCTGGTCGGGGACGCCGCCCACCTCAACCCGCCGTGGGGCGGCCACGGCTTCAACACCTGCGTCGGCGACGCGGTCAACGCCGGCTGGAAGGCCGCCGCCGTCCTGCAGGGCTGGGGCGGACCGGGACTGCTGGCCAGCTACGAGGACGAGCGCCGTCCGGTCGCCGCCCGCACCATCGCCGACGCCGGCGCCAACGACCGGGCCCTCGCGCACCACTTCGCCGACCCGCGGCTGGGCGAGGAGGGCCCGGAGGCCGACCTGCTCCGCAAGGAGGTGGCCTGCGCCCTCGACGTCAAGGAGAGCGAGTTCCACTCGCTGGGCCTGGTGCTGGGCTACCAGTACGCCGACTCGCCGCTGACCACCGACGACGGCAGCGACCTGCCGGCCGACGACCCGGTCCGCTACGCCCCGTCGGCGCACCCCGGCTGCCTGCTGCCGCACCGCTGGCTGACCGGCGGGCGCTCGGCCTACGACCTGCTGGGCCGCGGTTTCACGCTGCTCGCCCTGGCCGACGGCGATCCCACGCCGGTCCGCGACGCGGCGGCGCGCCGCGGGATCCCGCTGACCGTCGTCCGGCTCGGGGACGACGACGTGGCGGCCGGTGGCACCCCGCTGCACGAGACCTGGGGCGCCCCGTTCCTGCTGGTCCGCCCCGACCAGCACGTGGCCTGGCGCGGGGAGGACCCCGCCGCCGCGGCCGGGGCCCTGGAGCGGGCCTGCGGCTGGAGCCGCACCGACGACGAGGGAGGACGACGGGCATGAGGATCGTGGGCACCCGCCGGGACGGCGGGCCGGTCGAGGTGGCGGCGCTGTCGGACGACGGCGCGCAGGTGACCGTGGTCGCCGGGCTCGAGGAGTTCTGGGCCGACCCGGCCGGGCACCTGTCCCGGGAGCCGGCCGGCGAGACGCTGCCGGCCGGCGGCGTCGAGTTCGTGCCGCCGGTGCTGCCCGGCGCCCGGGTGTTCTGCATCGGGCTGAACTACCTGAAGCACGT
>DASQXT010000449.1:0-2472 GCA_035639575.1 Geodermatophilus sp. | reverse complement strand
CGACGGGCTGAGGGGGTCCGCCGCGGTCGGCGAGCTGGCCCTGGACGGCAGCGTGCGCCCGGTCAAGGGCGCGCTGTCGATGGCCCCGGCCACCGCGGCTCGGGGGACCGAACGCCCGGGAGGCCGCCGTGGTCCGCGCGGTGGCCGCGCTGGAGTTCGTGCACGCCAGCGCGCTGGTGCACGACGACGTGATGGACGGCGCGCTGACCCGCCGCGGCCGCCCGGCCACCCACGTCGGCTTCGCCTCCCGGCACGGGGACGGCGCGCTGGCCGGGGACGGCGACGCCTTCGGCGTGGGCGCGGCGATCCTCGTCGGCGACCTCGCGCTGGTGTGGTCCGACGAGCTGCTGCGCTGCTCGGGCATCTCCCCCGCCGCGCTCTCCCGGGCCCGCCGGGTCTGGGACACCATGCGCACCGAGGTGACCGCCGGGCAATACCTGGACCTGCTGCGCGCCGCCGGCGGCCTGCCGGGTGTGCAGGGCGCGCTGACCGTGGCCCGCTACAAGAGCGCCGGCTACACCGTGCAGCGGCCGCTGCAGCTGGGCGCCGCCATCGCCGGTGCCGGTGAGCGCGCCGCCGAGGTCTACACCGCGATCGGCGTGCCGCTGGGTGAGGCGTTCCAGCTGCGCGACGACGTCCTCGGGGTGTTCGGCGACCCGTCGGTCACCGGCAAGTCCGCCGACGACGACCTGCGCGAGGGCAAGCAGACGCTGCTCGTGGCGCTGGCCGAGGAGGCCGCGGACGACGACGGACGGCGGCTGCTCACCGAGGCGCTGGGGAACCCCGACGCCGGACCGGCCGAGTTCGACGCGCTGCGGGCGCTCTTCGAGTCCACCGGCGCCCGCGCGCAGGTCGAGCAGCGGATCGCCGAGCGCACCGCGCTCGCCCGCACCGCCATCGCCGAGGCCCCCCTGGCCGACGACGCCCGGGCCGCCCTCGACGCGCTCGCCGTCGCCGCGACCACCCGCACCGCCTGATGGTCCGCACCGTCCCCGGGCGCACCGACCGCGTCGTCGTCGTGGGCGCGGGCCTCGCCGGGCTCTCGGCGGCCCTGCGGCTGCGCGGCGCCGGCCGGGAGGTCACCGTCGTCGAGCGCGCCTCCGGCCCCGGCGGGCGCGCCGGCCGGATCGAGGAGCGCGGCTACGCCCTCGACACCGGCCCGTCGGTGTTCACCGCCCCGGAGCTGGTCGCCGACACCCTGGCCGCGGTCGGCGAGAAGCTCGAGGACCGGCTCACCCTCGTCCCCCTGGAGACGACCTACCGCGCGCAGTTCGCCGACGGCTCGCACCTCGACGTGCACGCCGACGTCGACGCCTTCGCCGCCGAGGTCGAGGCGCTGTGCGGGCCCGGCGAGGCGGCGGCGCTGCGCCGGTACCTGGCCGACCTGGCCGAGCTGTACCGGCTGCAGCTGACCACCTTCATCGACCGCAACCTCGACACCCCGCTGGACCTGCTCGGCCCCGAGCTGGTCCAGCTGGCCCGGCGCGGCGGCTTCGGCCGGCTGTCCCGGCACGTCGAGCGGCACTTCACCGACGACCGGCTGCGCCGGCTGTTCAGCTTCCAGGCCCTCTACGCCGGGGTCTCGCCGTACCGCGCGATCGCCGCCTACGCGGTCATCGCCCAGCTCGACATCGGCGCCGGTGTCTGGCACCCGATGGGCGGGATCGCCGCCGTCCCCCGCGCGATGGCCGCCGCGGCCGCCGACGCCGGCGTGGTCCTGCGCCACGACACCGAGGTCCGGGAGCTGGAGGTCAGCGGGTCGCGGGTCACCGGCGTGCTGCTGGACGACGGCGAGCGGCTGCCCGCCGACGCCGTCGTCGTCACCGTCGACCGGCCGGAGACGCTGGTGCCCGGCTCCCGGCGGCTGCGGCGGCCGGTGTACTCGCCGTCCTGCGTGGCGGTGCACGTCGGCGTCCGCAGCGAGCTGCCCGGCCAGGCGCACCACACGATCAGCTTCGGCGCCGCCTGGCGCGAGGTCTTCGCCGAGCTGACCCGCGACGGCCGGCTCCTCGGCGGGGGTCCCGGGGCCCGGCGGGGGAGGATCATGACCGACCCGAGCCTGCTGGTCAGCATGCCCTCGCGCACCGACCGCAGCCTCGCCCCCGAGGGCGGCCAGGTCCTCAGCATCGTCGCGCCCACCCCGAACCTGGACCCGCACAGCGGCGGCAACCCCGACCTGGACTGGACGACGCTGGGCCCCCGCTACCGCGACGAGGTGCTGGGCGTGCTGGAGCAGCGCGGCTGGACCGGGCTGACCGGCGCGATCGAGGTCGAGCACGTCGACACCCCGCTGACGTGGGCGGCGCAGGGCATGGCCGCGGGGACGCCGTTCGCGCTGGCGCACACGTTCGGCCAGACCGGCCCGTTCCGGACGCCGACGCTGCCCCGGCGCGGCCCGGAGAACGTCGTCCTCGCCGGCTCCTCGGTGCAGCCCGGCGTCGGGGTGCCCATGGTCGTCATCAGCGGCCGGCT
>DASQXT010000448.1:0-6274 GCA_035639575.1 Geodermatophilus sp. | reverse complement strand
CCTACGCCCGCTGCGCCGACCGCCCGCTCGCGTGACCCGCCGCGCCGACCCGGACAGCCCGCACTACTCCGACCTGTTCGAGGCCTGGAGTCGCGGGGAGGCCTTCCCGCTCTGCTACAGCCGTGCGCGGGTCGAGGCGGTGACCGAGCGACGGATCCGTCTGCGCCCGACCGGGAGGACCACCGAGCCGGAGAGCTGAGCCCCCGGGGTCGCGGCGCCCGGGGGGAACCGCTCCCGGGACGGCAGCCGACCGGCCCGGCCGTGCTCACGCACTCAGTCGTCCCGGTCGTCGTCGCCCCAGCGGTGGTCCCAGTGGTGGTGGTACCAGCCCTCGTGCGAGCCGCCGTCCCCGCCACCGCCGTCCCCGCTGTCGGACAGCGCCACCCCGCTCAGGGCGCCGACGAGGACGAGGAAGACGGCGGCGACGAGGAGCACGACCGCCACCCGCGCCGGACCCAGTCGACCCGTGGTGGTGGCCAGGGAGGCCCGCGCCTGCTCCACCGCGAGCGTCCCGAGCGCCCGCCAGCCCGGCGCCGTGCGCTCCGGCGGGGCCGGCGGGAGGTCCTCGGTCAGCGGGTCGAGGTCGGTCAGGCGGACGGCGGCGAAGGCGTCGGCCATCCGCTCGCTGCCCTCGTCCGGCGTGAGCAGGCCGCGGGCCACCGCGTCCTGCAGGCGCTCGACGGTGGCCAGCCGGTCGGCGTCCGACGCGCGCACCCGCCGCGCGGACGTGGCCGCGCTGTCCGGGTCGATGAAGGGTGGCATGGCTGCTCCTCCCGGGGAGGCGACGCGGAGAGGGCCACAGCCTGCACCCGCACCGGGAGGACCGGGCGGTCCCGGCGCGCCCGGGTCCGCGACGACACGCGGCCCCGCGCGACGGTCGCGTCACGCAGGGGCCTCGTGTCGCTCCGTGTCCTCAGGAGCCGGCCGGCGCCGGGAGGGGCTGGGCGCGGGACGCCGGCCGCGACGGTCCCGTCCGGCTCACGACACCGGGCCGGACAGCACGTGGACCCGGATGGTCTCGGGCATGCCGCGCAGCCGGTCGGCCACGGCCGGGGGAAGCGGGCCGCGCACGTCGGTGACCACGTAGCCGACCGACCCCGAGGTGGCGAACACCTGCTGCTCGACGTTCAGGCCGCCGCCGGCGAGCAGGTCGTTGACGTGGGCGAGCGTGCCCGGCTGGTTGCGGTGCAGCAGCACCAGGCGCACGGTCCCGGCCGGGCGGGCCGGCTGCACCTCGGGCAGGTTGACGCTCAGCCCGGTCGCGCCGTGCTGCAGGTACCCGGTGAGCTTGGTGGCCACGAACCGGCCGATGTCCTGCTGCGCCTCCTCGGTGGAGCCGCCGACGTGCGGGGTGAGGATCACGTTGGGCAGCCCGCGCAGGTCGGACTCGAACGGGTCCCCGGCCGCGGCCGGCTCGTCCGGGAACACGTCGACCGCCGCGCCGGCCAGGTGACCGCTGTCGATGTGCCGGCGCAGGGCGGCGTGGTCGACGACGAAGCCGCGGGAGAGGTTGAGGAACAGCGCACCGGGCACCATGGCCGCGAACTGCTCCTCGCCGAACATGCCGCTGTTGCCGGGCCGGCCGTCGACGTGCAGCGACACCACGTCGGAGTCGGCGAGCAGCTCGTCGAGCGTCGCGCACCGGCGGGCGTTGCCGAGGGCGAGGCGGTCCGCGGTGTCGAAGAAGGACACCCGCATGCCGAGCGCCTCGGCCAGCACCGACAGCTGGCTGCCGATCTTGCCGTACCCGACGATGCCCAGCCGCCGTCCGCGCACCTCGTGGCTGCCCTTGGCCGACTTGCGCCAGATCCCGGTGTGCATGGCGTCGTCGTGCACGGTCAGCCGGCGGGTGAGCGCGATGATCTCGGCCACCGCGAGCTCGACCACGCTGCGGGTGTTGGAGAACGGGGCGTTGAACACCGCCACCCCGTGCGCGGTGGCCGCCTGCAGGTCGATCTGGTTGGTCCCGATGCAGAACGCGCCGACGACCTGCAGGTCCGGGGCCTGCGCGAGGACGTCGGCGGTGACCTGCGTGCCCGAGCGCAACCCCAGCACCTGGACCCCCTGCAGCCGCCGCACCAGCTCGGCGGGGTCCAGCGCACGGTCCACCTGGTCGACGGCGATGCCGCACGCGGCCAACAGGTCGGCCGCGATCGGGTGGACACCCTCGACCAACAGCGCCCGCAGCGGACGTGGGGACACCGGGACGGTCATGCAAGGCCTCCTCGCCTCGGTCCGACTGCCGCAGGGACCGCTTCGGCCCTGCGGACTCCCCCATAGGAGGCGGGACGCCCGCGCCGAGATACAGGCACGGGGCACGCACCGGCAGCGAGCCCCGCACGCCCGGGACCCGCGGCCGTCGGTCGGTCCCCCACCCGGGTGTCCCCCGGTGGTCAGGAGCCCGCGGCGACCCCTCGTCCGGTCGACTCCCGCAGCGCGTCCGTCAGCAGCGCGACCAGCGCCTCGAGCTGCACGTCGGCCGAGGCGGGGACCTCCTCGTCGGACCCGTCCAGCGCCCGGGCGGCCAGCCCCGCCTTGCCCTCGATCAGCTCGGCGATCCGGGCGTCGATGGTCTGCGCGGCGATGATCCGCCACGCCGTGACCGGCTCGGTCTGCCCGATGCGGTGGCTGCGGTCGATGGCCTGGGTCTGCTCCGCGTCGGTCCAGGACAGCTCGGCCAGCACGACGTTCGAGGCCACCTGCAGGTTCACCCCGACGCCGGCCGCGGTCAGCGAGCACACCGCGACGGCGACGTCCGGGTCGCCCACGAAGGCGTCGATGTTCGCCTGCCGCGCCGTCGGGGTCTGGTCGCCGCGGATCGACGAGAAGCGCACCCCCTGCCGTGCGAAGGCCTCCTCGGCGGCGTCCATCACGTCGACGTGCCTGGCGAAGAAGACGACCTTGCCGGCGCTGCGGGCCAGCTGTGCGGCGTAGTCCGCGGCCAGTTCGGCCTTCGCGAGGCCGATGCGCCGCAGCATGGTGAACACGTTCTCGCCGGACTGCGCGGTCATCGCCTCCTTCAGCTCCGACCGGGCCACCCGGCGGACGAGGTCCATGTCGATGCCACCGTCGGCGACGGCGTCGGAGGACCGGTGCGCGAGCGCGGTCTCGTACCGCGCCGTCATCCGGCGGGCGAGGTCCCGCTCGGCCGCGCGGATCGAGCGGCCGACCGGTCCGTCCAGCTCGACGGGGAGGTCGGCGATGCGGCGGGCGGGGATGTCGGCGGCCACGTCGACCTTGCGGCGGCGCACGATGCCGAGGTCGATCACGCACTGGCGCGCCGCGGCGTGGAAACCCCGGTCGGCCGGCGTCAGGCCGGTGTCTTCCAGCGCCTCCATCAGCTCGTCGAGGGGCGAGCTGTCGTCGATCCAGCCGAGGAACTGCCAGATGGCCCGGAAGTCCTCGATGTCGTTGATCAGCGGCGTCCCGGTGAGGGCCATGAGCAGCGGCCGGGTCGTCCGGGCCCGGAGCCGCTCGGAGAGTTCGAGGACGTGCTGGGAGCGCTGCGAGGTCCTGTTCTTGATGAAGTGCGCCTCGTCCACCACCATCCCGCGGAAGCCGAAGTCGCCGATCCACCCGACGTGCCGGTCGAGCACCTCGTAGTTGACCACGACGATGTCGGCGAAGCCGTCGACCGTCTCACCGTCGCCCTGGATCACGGTGGCCGGGCGGTGCGGTGTCCAGCGGCCGGCCTCGCGGGCCCAGTTGGTCTTGACGACGTTCGGCACGACGACGAGCAGCGGGTAGGCGTTCGCCGCCTCCGCGGCGAGCAGTGCCTGGGCCGTCTTGCCCAGACCCGGCTCGTCGGCGAGCAGGAAGGTGCGGTGGCCGGCAGCGGCCGCGGCGACCAGCTGCCCCTGGTGCGGCATGAGCTCCAGGCCCGCCGGGGTGAACCGTGCCGTCGGCACCGGGAGCGTCATGCACGCCGGGGCTCCCCCGGCGGCGCGCTCGAACGAGCTCAGCAGCGGGCCGAGCAGCTCCCAGCCGGCCAGGCGGCGCGGGCGGGCGGTGCGCTGCGGGACGGCGGAGAAGTCGGGGGCGAGGAAGGGGTTCGCCAGCTGCCGGGAGACCACCGACTGCGGCACGACCCGCCGCTCCGTGCCGGCGGGAGCGGGCACGGTCTCCGCCGGTGCGGTCTCGTCGGGCGCCGGCTCGATGCCGAGGTCGCGCAGGATCTCCCGCTTGAGCGACCGGGCCGCGTCGGAGACGACGGCGTCCTCGGCGAGCAGCGCCAGCAGCCCGGCGTCCCGGACGGCGGTCGTCGCGAGGATGGTCGCGATGCCGTCCAGGCGCTTGAGCTGCTCGGCCCGGGACCCGTCGCTGACGGCCGCCGCCAGGACGCGGGCGCGCTCCTCGCGCAGCAGCAGGGCGACGGCGTGGAACTTCGTGCGCACGGCCGGTGTCACGCGGCCGCGCTGGACGGCCGCCTCGACCTCGCGGACGGTGCGGGCGAGCACCGAGACGACGTCGCCGCGGTGGTGGACGCGTCGCTGCTTGCGCGGGGTGGTGCGGCGAGCGCCCGTCTGGCGCTGGCCTGGTCGGGCCACGAACTCCTCCTCTGGGATGCCGGGCACGGTGGCCACGGCAGCGTGCCGCACGGTCCCGCGGACAGGACGTGGACGTCCCGAACGGAGGGCCTGGTGCTCCGGGCGCCGAGCCGGCTCGCGGATCGACGCCGCCGGCCTGGACAGGCCGCTCACGGGGACCCGGAGCTCCGGTGGGTGGGCCGGTGACCACGGCGTGGAGCCGGTCGTCGGACGGCCGGTCCGGATCCCGTGGTCGGTTCCTCGTTCCTGTCAACGCGAGCGGGGGCGCATGATTCCCGACGTCCACCGCCCGGCGCCCGAGCAGCATCTCACGCCCACCGCCCGAACAGTCGCCGGTGGTGCGGTGCGCGGCGGCTCAGCGCCGGTCCGGGACGGCGTGCTGCGGTCGCGTGGAGCCGACGACGTCCTCGGCCATGAGCGCTGCCTGGAGCTGGAGGAGCGCCTCGGGTCGTCCCAGGGAGACACCCACGAGCTCCTCGATCTTCCTCAGCCGCAGCCCCACGGTGTTCGGGTGCAGGTACAGCGCCTCCGCGGTCCGCCTCGTGCTCAGGTCGTTGTCGAGGTAGGCGCGCAGCGTCAGCTCCAGCGAGAGGTCCCTGCGTGCGTCGTGGCTCCGGAGAGGGGCGAGGGTGCGGTCCGCGAAGCGGAGGAGCTCGCCGGGGTCGTCGAGCTGCAGCAGGAGCCCGTACACCCCGAGGTCCGGGAGCGTGACGGTGCGGTTGCCGGCCTCCCGCAGCTGGGCGAGGCCCAGGGCGCCACGGGCCGTCCGGACGGCCGACCGGTAGTCCTCCGACCGGGTGCACCGCTGCCCCACCACGACGGTGACGGTCGAGCCGCCGAGCACGCGACGGGCGGTCTGCCGCACGGCCTCGGCCGCGGCGAGCGGGTCCGGGCCCCGGTCGGGCGCCGGATCCGGCCACAGCAGCACGGCGCAGTCCCCCCAGCCGGTCACCAGGGGCCGGGGGCCGGCGCGGTCGGCGACCGCCTGGGCGATCCCGAGGAGCCGGCGGACACCCGTCGGTCGGCGGAGGTCACCGTCGCGCGCGTCGGCCCGGACGACCACCACCCGGTGCGGACGGGCGAGGTCGTGCCCCAGAGCTGCCGCCCGCGCCCGCACCGTCGCCGGCGCGTCGCCGGAGAGCAGTTCGGCGAGGACGTCCCCGCGCAGTTGCCACGCCACGTCCATCGCCGTTCGCCGGCGCAGCAGTTCCAGCGCACACACCACGGCGGCGTGCTCCAGCGCGCGCCGGTCCAGGGGGCTGAGCTCGGCCAGCCGTCCGGGCGCCCACAGCCGGGCGACGAGCTCCTCGCCGAGCAGCACCGGCGCCGTGACCCACGCCGTCTCCCCCGACCCGTCGGACGCGGACACCTCACCCAGGGCCGCGGGCGGCGCCGCACCGGGCGGCTCGGGCGGCGCCGACTGCGGGGACGCTCCGTGCCAGGCGTCCGCGAGCCGCTGACCCGCCGGGTCGCGGACGAGGACGGGCCGGGACAGCAGACCGGCGAGCGCGTCGGCCACGGCCTCGACCCCGCCGGCCCGCAACGCCACCGCGGTGAGCGTGCGGTGGATCTGCTCCGCCTGCTCCAGCAGCCGGTGCTGGGCGGTCAGGGAGGCGTTGAGCCCCTCCAGGTCGGCGATCGTCTCCCGCTCGCGGTCCCGCAGCCGGGCGGTCTGCAGCGCGATGCCGACGTGGTGGGCGAGCGTGGTGAGCAGGGCGATCTCGTCG
>DASQXT010000447.1:0-6837 GCA_035639575.1 Geodermatophilus sp. | reverse complement strand
GCGAACAGCGCCGAGAGGACCAGCGAGCGCACGACGACGAGCAGCACCGCCGACACCGCGGCCAGCTGGGCGGTCGCGCGCAGCGCGGCGACGACGACCGGGCGGTCCTGGCCGAGGCCGGACAGCCGGCCGGCCACCGCGGCGAGCGCGGTCAGGACGGCCAGCGTCACGGCGAGCCGGGGGCCGAGGTCGACGACGGAGGAACCCACGGGCGGTGATCGTGCCGGGCCCCGGTGACGTACCGGAACGGCCTCCCTGCAGGGTCCCGCCGCGAGCTCGCGAGTGGTGGGGGGCAGGGAGGTCCTTCGACTTCATCTGACGGCGGTGACCTCCTCGCGCGGCGCCTCGCCGGTCACCCGGTGCACCGGCGGCACGAAGGCCATCGGCGAGGTGCAGTGCCGCAGCAGCCAGCGGTGCAGCTCGTCCATCGGCCGGTGCAGCAGCCCCCCGTGGCCCGCGCTCATCGAGAGCAACGGCGTCGGGCAGGCCGCGGCCAGCACCCGGCCACCGGTCGGGTCGGGCACCGAGGAGTGGGTCGCGCGCAGGTCCGGCCAGCGCTCGGCCCACCGCGAGGAGCCCGTGGCCCACGCGCCGCCGTCGTCCGCCCGGGTGTGCAGCACGAGCAGCGGCCGGTCGGCCCGCAGCGCCTCCTCGGCGGCGAAGACGGCCACCGGTTCGTCGTCCTCCGGCTCACCGAGGCCGAGCACCGCCACGTGCGGACGGGAGCCGGTGCCGCCCGGCCGGGACCGCGGGACGACGACCACCGGGCGCGGTGAGCGGGCGGCGACCTGCTGGGCGACCGAGGCGAGCACCATCTCGTCGGCCGCGCCGGTCGTGGCGATGCCGAGGACGGCGAGCTGGGCGTCCTCGGCGGCGTGCAGCAGCGCCTGCACCGGCGCTCCGGGCACCACCTCGGTGGAGACCTGGAGCGACGGCGCGGTGTGCCGGGCGAGGGTGTACGCCTGCGCGGTGGTCCCGCGGGCCCGGGGCAGGTCGCCCGCGGGGGAGCCGGCCACGCCCCGGTGTCCCAGGTGCGGGGTGGCGTGCACGATCCGGAGCGGCGCGTCGCGGCGGACGGCCTCCTCGGCGGCCCAGCGGACCGCGCGGAGCCCGCACTCGCTGCCGTCGGCGCCGACGACCACGGGTGGCGGCTTCGGGGCGTCGTCCGCCGGGCCCGGCGCGGGCAGCGTCCCGGCTGGGGTGGGGGGCGGCGTGGACACGGGTACCTCCGGGTGGCGGTCGTCCCCCGTGGGTGCCGTCGAGGGTCCTCGCCCGGGGCCCGCGAGGGAAGACCGTCCCACCACGGAGGGTGCAAGAGGCGTGCGAGTTGGGTAGGGACGGAGCCCGGGTCGCCGGTCGTCGGTGAGTGCCCGGTCTCTCGCGTCCGGTCCTCCCTGGAGGGTGCCCCGTGTCCACCCGCGGTCCGCTTCCCCGCCTCCTGCTCTGGACCGGTGTCGTCGCCGGCGCCGGGCTGGCCGTCGTCGGCGGCCTGGCCCTGCGACCGCCCGGCCTGGTGGCAGTCGGGCTCGCCGCGGTGGTGTCCGCCTGCCTCGCGGCGGGGGTGGCCCGCGAGTCCCGCGCCGGGCAGCAGGCCGTCGTCGACGCGGCCTGGAAGGCCGGGGCGGCGACCGTCGCGGTCCTGCTGGTCCTGTCCGGCACCGCCGTGCTCGGCGGGGCGGTGCTCACCCTGGTGGTCGCCGGGGGCGCTGTGGGCACGTGGACCGTCGTCTGGCTGGTGCGCAGCTCCCCCAGGACGTCGCTGTCCGCCGTCGCCGGGACCGGCCGGCCCGCCGTCCCGCTGCCGCCGGTGTCCGCGCTGTCCACCGAGGCGCTCGGCCAGGAGTGGGTCCGGACGACGACGGCGCTGTCCGGCCCGCTCGACGCCCGCACCCGCGAGGCGATCGTCCTCCGGCGGGAGCAGACCCTCGACGAGCTCGAGCGGCGCGACCCCGACGGCTTCGCCCGGTGGCTCTCCGGCCTCCCGCTGGCCGGCAGCGACCCCAGCGGCGACCTCAAGCACGGCGACGCCGCCGCCTGAAGGAGGACCCCGTCCTCCCCGTGAAGGACCCCCTTGCCCCCCGCCACTCGCAGGCTCGCGGCGGGACCCTGCAAGGGGGCCGTCAGGGCTCGGGGCGGTGCCCCGGACGGGGCTGCCCGCCCGGGTTCCATCCCGGCGCGTCCGGTGGAAGGGAGTCGACCGCGCGGGGACGGTCGGTGAGACTGCGGCGTGCTCGTCACCCTGTCCACCACGCACGTGCCCGCCACCGACCTGGGCTTCCTGCTGCACAAGAACCCCGCACGGGCGCAGCAGGTCGAGGTCTCGACCGGCACGGCGCACGTGTTCTACCCGGAGGCGGACGAGCACCGCTGCACCGTCGCCCTGCTGCTCGAGGTGGACCCGATCGGGTTGGTGCGGTCGGCGCGGGCCGGGAACGCGGAGGGCGCGGCGCTGGCGCAGTACGTCAACGACCGGCCGTACGCGGCGTCGAGCCTGCTCGCCGTGGCGCTCGGCAGGGCCTTCTCGAGCGCCCGCCGTGGCGTGAGCAGGGAGCGCCCCGGTCTGGTCGACGTCGCGCTGCCGCTGGAGGTCTCCGTCCCGGCGCTGTCCTGCCGGGGCGGGGCGGAGATGGCGCACCGCTTCTTCGGCCCGCTGGGGTGGCGGGTCGAGGCGACGGCGGTGCCGCTGGACGAGACGTTCCCCGAGTGGGGCGACTCCCGGTACGTCGACCTGCGGCTGGCCGGTGAGCTGCGGCTGGCCGACGCGCTCAACCACCTCTACGTGGCCCTGCCGGTGCTCGACGACGCTCGGCACCACTGGATCGGCAGCGACGAGGTCGAGAAGCTGTTGCGCGCCGGCTCGGGCTGGCTGGCGACCCACCCGGACCGCGATCTGATCACCCGCCGCTACCTCGGCCACCGGACCGGGCTCGCCCGCCGGGCGATCGAGCGGCTGGCCGAGGTCGACGACACCACGGCCGAGACGCTGGACGACGCCACCGCCCCGCCGGTCGCGGCGGCGGGGGGCCCGCGCGCGGCCGAGCCCGAGGACGACGCCGGGCGTCCGGTGCCGCTGGCGCTGCAGCGACACGGGGCGGTGCTGGCCGCCCTGCGCTCGGCCGGGGCCCAGCGGGTCGTCGACCTCGGCTGCGGCGCCGGCGCCTTCCTCCAGGCGCTGCTGGCCGAGTCGGCGTTCACCGAGGTCGTCGGGGTCGACGTCAGCGCCCGGGCGTTGGAGGTGGCCGCCCGACGGCTGCGGCTGGACCGGCTGCCCGAGCGGCAGCGCGCACGGGTCCGGCTGCTGCAGAGCGGCCTGACCTACACCGACGCCCGGCTGCGGGGCTACGACGCGGCCGTGCTGATGGAGGTCGTCGAGCACCTCGACCCCGACCGGCTGCCGGCGCTCGAGCACGCCGTCTTCGGCGCCGCCGTCCCGACGACCGTCGTCGTCACCACGCCGAACGTCGAGTACAACGTCCGGTTCGAGGGGCTGGCCGCCGGTGCGTTCCGGCACCGCGACCACCGGTTCGAGTGGACCCGCCAGGAATTCGCCGGCTGGGCGGCCGCGGTCGGGGAGCGGTACGGCTACGCCGTCCGGCTGCTCGGTGTCGGGGACGACGACCCGGAGGTCGGCACCCCCACACAGCTGGCCGTGTTCACCCGCCGTGCGGCGGAGGTGGCCGCATGACCGCCGGACCGCGCACCGTCGTCGTCCCGGAGCTGAGTCTCGTCGTGCTGATCGGGGTCAGCGGCTCGGGCAAGAGCACGTTCGCGCGCCGGCACTTCGCGCCCACGAAGGTCCTCTCCAGCGACACCTGCCGGGGCCTGGTGGCCGACGACGAGAACGACCAGTCGGCGACCCCTGCGGCCTTCGCGCTGCTGCACCACATCGCCGGCATCCGGCTGCGCGCCGGCCGGCTGACCGTCGTGGACGCCACCAACGTCAAGGCCGAGGACCGCGCGTCCCTCGTGCGGCTGGCGCGCGAGCACGACGTGCTGCCGGTGGCGATCGTCCTCGACGTGCCGGACGGCGAGTGCCTGGCCCGCAACGCGCTCCGCCCGGACCGGGACCTGGCACCCGGCGTCGTCCGGCGGCAGCGGGCCGACCTGCGGCGGGGCCTGCGCGGCCTGGGGCGCGAAGGCTTCCGCAAGGTGCACGTGCTGAATGGCACCGAGGAGATCGAACGGGCGGTCGTCACCTACGAGAAGCAGTACAACGACCGGCGCGAGGACACCGGCCCGTTCGACGTCATCGGCGACGTGCACGGCTGCCGCACCGAGCTCGAGGAGCTGCTCGGCACGCTGGGCTACGACCTGCGCCGGGACGACCAGGGCCGCCCGGTGGACGCCGAGCACCCGGCCGGGCGCCGGGCGGTCTTCGTCGGCGACCTCGTCGACCGCGGCCCGGACTCACCCGGCGTACTGCGCCTGGTCATGGGCATGGTCGCCGCCGGCCACGCGCTGTGCGTCCCCGGCAACCACGAGGACAAGCTGGTGCGCGCCCTGCGGGGACGCAACGTCCAGGTCACCCACGGGCTCGAGCGCACGCTGGCCCAGCTCGAGGCCGAGGACGACCGGTTCCGGCGCGAGGTCGAGCAGTTCTGCTCCGGTCTGGTCAGCCACTACGTCCTCGACGGCGGGGCCCTCGTCGTCGCGCACGCGGGGCTCAAGGAGTCGCTGCAGGGCCGCTCCAGCGCCCGGGTGCGGGCCTTCGCGCTCTACGGCGAGACGACCGGCGAGACCGACCAGTTCGGCCTGCCGGTGCGCTACCCCTGGGCGACCGACTACCGCGGCCGCGCGACGGTGCTCTACGGGCACACCCCGGTGCCCACGCCGGAGTGGGTGAACGACACCCTCTGCCTCGACACCGGCTGCGTGTTCGGCGGCCGGCTCACCGCGCTGCGCTACCCGGAGCGCGCGCTGGTCAGCGTCGCGGCGCGGCAGACGTACTACGAGCCGGCCCGCCCGTTCCTCCCCGAGGGGAACGCCGCCCCGCCGGTCGAGGCCCGACGTGCCGACGGGGTCCTGGACGTCGACGACGTGCTCGGCAAGCGGGTCGTCGAGACCCGGCTCGCCGGGCGCGTGACCGTGCGGGAGGAGAACGCCGCGGCCGCGATCGAGGTGATGAGCCGCTTCGCCGTCGCGCCGGAGCAGCTGCTCCACCTCCCGCCGACGATGAGCCCCTCGGCCACCTCGACCCGGCCGGGGCTGCTCGAGCACCCGGCCGAGGCCTTCGCGTACTTCCGCGGCGAGGGCGTGGCCGAGGTGGTCTGCCAGGAGAAGCACATGGGCTCCCGCGCGGTGGCGCTGGTCCGCCGCGACGGCAGCGGCGTGCTGCACACCCGCACCGGCCGCTCCTTCTTCGGCCCCGAGCTCACCGCCGCGTTCCTGGCCCGACTCGGCGCCGCCGTCGACGAGGCCGGGCTGTTCGCGGAGCTGGGCACCGACTGGGTGCTGCTGGACGCGGAGCTGCTGCCGTGGTCGGCCAAGGCGGGCGACCTCGTCCGCTCCCAGTACGCCGCGGTCGGCGCCGCGGCGCGGACGGCGCTGCCTGCCGCGGTCTCGGCCCTGGAGCAGGCGGCCGCCCGGGGCCTGGAGGTGGCCGACCTGCTCGACCGCCAGCGGCGACGGACGGCCGACGCCGAGGCCTTCACCGGGGTCTACCGGCGCTACTGCTGGCCGACCGACGGGCTGACCGGCGTCGCGCTGGCGCCGTTCCAGCTGCTCGCCACGGCGGGGGCGACATACGCCGACCGGCCGCACGCCTGGCACCTGGCGCTGGCCGACCGCCTCGTCGAGAGCTGTCCCGAGCTGGTCCGCGGCACCCGCTCGCTCCCCGTCGACGTCACCGACCCGACGAGCGAGGCCGTGGCGACGGCGTGGTGGGAGGAGCTGACCGCCGGCGGCGGTGAGGGCATGGTCGTGAAGCCCGCGGCCAACCTGACCTCCGGACGGCGTGGCGTGGTGCAGCCCGGGCTGAAGGTCCGCGGACGCGAGTACCTGCGGCTGGTCTACGGCCCGGACTACACCGAACCCCAGCACCTCGAGCGGCTGCGGGAGCGCTCGCTCGGGCGCAAGCGCGGACTCGCCCTCCGGGAGTACGCGCTCGGGATGGAGGGGCTGGAGCGGCTGGCCCGGGGCGAGCCGCTGTGGCGGGTGCACGAGTGCGTCTTCGCCGTCCTGGCGCTGGAGTCCGAGCCGGTCGACCCCCGGCTCTGACCCGTCGTCAGCCGGGTGGCCGAGCCCGGCTCAGCCGCCGGTGCGCGCGGTGGCGACCGCGGCGACGTGGCCGGGCCCAGGCACGGACGGGCCCCGGCTCGGGCGGACGGCGTCGCCGCGGCCGTCCCGGCGGCCGAGGCCGCGGCGCCGCAGGACGGCGTGGCCTCCCGGCGGACGCCGAGGGAGCCCTGCCCCGCGGTCTCCCTATGCTTGTCCCCGGGACCTGGTCCCGTGTCCCGCCGGCGTGGCGCAACTGGTAGCGCACCCGACTTGTAATCGGGCGGTTGGGGGTTCGAGTCCCCCCGTCGGCTCAAAGGTCCAGCTCAGTGACGTGCGAGCTGGGCGAGCCCTGGAACGAGCCCTGAAAAATCCCTGATCTAGGGCGCCCGCCAGTAGGTCACCGCATCCTTGGTGATCTTGGCCGGGTGTCCCAGCGGTAGAGGTACCAGGCGGCCCGGAGCAGGGCACGGAGGGTGACGATCGCGACGGCGAGGTTGAGGTAGGCGTCGACGCAGTCCTGGCGGCGTTCGGTGCAGCGGCGCAGGCGGCCGAAGTCGTTGAGCCAGGAGTTGGCGCGCTCGACCACCCACCGCCGGCCCACCTGAATGGGCGCGGGTTCAC
>DASQXT010000446.1:0-10666 GCA_035639575.1 Geodermatophilus sp. | reverse complement strand
CGACGAGCTCCTCACCCGATACGAGCCGGTCATCGGCCTGGAGACCCACGTCGAGCTGGGCACCGCGTCGAAGATGTTCTGCGGCTGCGCCACCACCTTCGGCGCCGAGCCCAACACCCAGACCTGCCCGGTCTGCCTGGGTCTGCCCGGCTCGCTGCCCGTGGCCAACGCCGCCGCCATCGAGGCGACCATCCGCATCGGGCTGGCGCTGGGCTGCCGGATCGCCTCGTGGTGCCGCTTCGCCCGGAAGAACTACTTCTACCCGGACATCCCCAAGGGCTTCCAGACCAGCCAGTACGACGAGCCGCTGTGCACCGCCGGGCACCTGGACGTCGAGGTGGACGGCGAGACGTACCGCGTGGAGATCGAGCGGGTGCACCTCGAGGAGGACACCGGCAAGAACCTGCACGTCGGGGGCGCCACCGGGCGGATCCACGGCGCCTCGCACTCGCTGGTCGACTTCAACCGGGCCGGCATCCCGCTGGTCGAGATCGTCACCCGGCCCATCCCCGGCGCCGCCGCCTTGGCCCCCGAGGTCGCCCGCGCCTACGTCACCGAGCTGCGCGACATCATCCAGACCCTCGGCGCCTCCGACGTCCGGATGGAGCAGGGCAGCCTGCGCTGCGACGTGAACACCTCGCTGGCGCCGGTCGGCAGCCTCGAGTGGGGCACCCGCACCGAGACCAAGAACGTCAACTCGCTGCGCAGCGTCGAGCGGGCGGTCCGGTACGAGATGCGCCGCCAGGCCGCCGTCCTCGACGCGGGTGGCCGCGTGCTGCAGGAGACCCGGCACTTCCACGAGGACACCGGCAGCACCTCGCCCGGTCGCAGCAAGGAGGAGGCGACCGACTACCGGTACTTCCCCGAGCCCGACCTGGTGCCGGTCGCGCCGGACGCCGAGTGGGTCGAGAAGCTGGCCGCCGAGCTGCCGGAGCTGCCGGTGGCCCGCCGCGCGCGGCTGCAGGAGGAGTGGGGCCTGTCGGCCACCGAGATGGCCTGGCTGGTCAACGCCGGCGCCCTCGGTCTCGTCGACGCCACCGTCGCGGCCGGTGCGACGCCGGCCGACGCCCGCAAGTGGTGGCTGGGCGAGCTGGCCCGCCGGGCCAACGACGCCGGGGTCGAGCTCGGCGAGCTCGCCGTCACCCCGCGGCAGGTCGCCGAGCTCACCCGCCTCGTGGCCGAGGGGACGATCAACGACCAGCTGGCCCGCCAGGCGCTCGACGGCGTGCTGGCCGGTGAGGGTGACCCGGCGCAGGTCGTCGAGGCCCGCGGCCTGGCGGTGATGGGGGAGTCCGACGAGCTGGTCGCCGCCGTGGAGGCCGCGATCGCCGGGGCGCCCGACGTCGTCGCCAAGGTCCGGGGCGGCAAGGTGCAGGCCCTCGGTGCGCTGGTCGGCGCCGTCATGAAGGCCACTCGCGGCAAGGCCGACGCCGCGACCGTGAAGCGCATGCTCGAGGAGCGGGTGGTCGGTCAGTAGTGCTCGGTCGTTCCCGGTGTGGGGCCCGGAGGGTCCCCGCCGGGGACGACGCAGCGGCTCCACGAGACGGGGGGACGGTGGTTGGTCGCGGGGCGGTCCGGTAGGACCGCGATGTCACAGCGGTGAGTCCTGGGCCCCGCCCGGCGGGAAGACGCGCAGCACCCGGTCGTCCTCGGGGGCCGGGGTGCCGACGCCGTCCTTGTTGGACGTCGTGATCCACAGCGCGCCCTCGCCGTCGAGGACGACGGTGCGCAGCCGGCCGTACCGGTCGGTGAGGAACGCGCCGGGCTCCTCGGCGACCGCGCCGCTGCTGTCGAGCTGCACCGTGTGGATGCGCCGGCCGTCCAGCGCCCCCAGGAAGACGGTGCGCCCGGCGACCGCGCAGCCGGCCAGACCGCCCTCCGCGGGGTCGAACTCCGCGACCGGGTCGGTGCTGTCCGGACCCGCCGTGGGCCAGCCGGCGTCGCCGCCCTCGGGGACGGCCTCGAGCTCGTCGGGCCCCTGGGCGGAGTCGTCGGTGGCGTAGAGCGTCTCCTCGCCGCCCAGGCACAGCGCGGTCACGTCGGAGTGGCCGGTGCTGTGCACGGGGCCGGTGCCCACCGGGCGGCCGAAGACGTCGACGTGCAGGACCTTGCCGGCCAGCGAGGCCGGGTCCTGGGCCAGCCCCGCGTCCCCGGTGTCGCCGGTGCCGACGAACAGCGTGCCGTCGGGGGCGAAGACCAGGCCGCCGCCGTTGTGCGTCTCGCCGCGCGGGATGCCGGTGAGCACGGGGTTCGGGGTGCCGCCCATCGGGAAGCGGACCACCCGGTTGTCGGTGGCCGTCGAGACGTAGGCGTAGAAGAGCCCGTCCTCGGCGAAGGTCGGCGAGATGGCCAGACCGAGCAGGCCGCCGTCCCCTCCGGTGTCGATGCCCCCGACGGTCATCAGCTCGCGGGCGGGGGAGCGGTCGGGGAAGACCTGCAGCAGCCGCCCGGTCTCGCGCTCCCCGACGACCGCGCTGCCGTCGGGCAGGACCACCACCCCGGTGGGCACGGTCAGGCCGGAGGCCACCACGTTCGGGTCGCCGGCCTCCTCCTCGGACTCGGGGTCGGCGGGGTCACCGGGGGCGGGCGCCGGCGAGGAGTCCGTGGGCGGGCCGACCTGCGGCGGCGGGCCCTCCGGCTGCGGGCGGAAGGGGCCGGCGGGCTCGTAGCCGTCGCTGCCGCACCCGGCCAGGACGACGGCCAGCACGGCGACGGCCAGGCCCCGTCCCCGTCGCGCGCGCTGCCGGCTCACCCCTCGAACAGTACGTGCGCGCGCTGGCAGCGGATGGTCCGTGATGGCTGAGAGATGCGCTGTAGCATCCGGTGCTACAGTGGGACGGTGGCCGAGATCGCCCAGCGCGAGCTGAGGAACGACAACGCCGAGGTGATCCGGCGAGTGGAGGCCGGCGAGACCTTCGTCGTGACCCGCAACGGGGTGCCCGTCGCCGAACTGCGCCCGCTCCCGGCCGGCCGGCAGCGCGTCGTGCACCGGGACCGGCTGGCCGAGGTCGCGCGCCGGCTCGATCCTCTGGACGCGGCGCGGTACCGCGCCGACCTCGACGACGTGGCCGACCCGTGGGCCGACCTCTGAGTCCTGCGTCCGGAGCGGCGGACCTCCCGTGGTTGCTCGACACCTCCGTCGTCATCGACCTCCCCGACCCCGCCGTGGTCGCGGCTCTGCCCGAGACGACCGCGATCAGCGTCGTGACCCTGGCCGAGCTCGCCGCCGGTCCGCTGGTCACCGATGACGACGCCGAGCGCGCCCGGCGTCAGCGGCACCTGCAGGAGGTCGAAGCCCTCTACGACCCGATCCCGGTCGACGCGGCAGCGGCGCGCGCCTTCGGTGAGATCGTCTCGGCGGTCCGCCGCTCCGGGCGGCAGCCGCGGCGGCGGCAGTTCGACCTGCTCATCGCCGCCGTGGCTCGCGCGAACCGTCTGGCGGTCGCGACGCGCAACCCGGGGGACTTCGCCGGCCTGGACGGTCTCGTCGAGGTCCACCCGGTCTGACGGCCGGTCGGGTCCCGCTGCCCGTCAGACCGGGCCGGGCGCGGGGATGCGGCCACCGGAGACGGTGGCCAGCCACGGCAGGTCGCGGGCGCGCAGCACCGGCAGCCGCAGCTCGGTGCCGCGGACGGTCACCAGCCACAGGTCGCCGCGCTCACCGACGCGGATGCCGGCCACGTCGTCCCAGGGCACCGCGCGCGAGCCGGCCAGGGAGCGCACCGTGACGCCGCCGTCGCCGACGTCCACCCCGGTCCGCAGCACGTACGCCGCGGCCAGGGCGGGGACCAGCAGGAAGACCAGCGTCCACCCGGCGGCGAGCGCCAGCGGCAGGACGCAGACCACGAGGAGGACGACCGGCAGCAGCGCCACCCGGTTCATCCGCAGACGCGCTGTCGCCACGTCTCCACATCCTCCCAGACCGGCTCAGGCCGACAGCCGCGCCAGCCGGTCGGCGGCGTCCCCGCCCTCGGCGGCGGTGTAGACGACCAGCTGCAGGCCCGGTGCGTCGGCGGGCGTGAGCTGGTGGTGCTCGAGCAGCAGCGTCCCGACCCGCGGGTGCTCGAAGCGCCGTTCCGAGGAGCTGAACCGGTCCACGTCGTGACTGGCCCAGCCGGTGCGGAAGTGTGGGCTGGCCGCCGACAGCCGCGCCACCAGGTCGACCACCTCCGGGTCGGCCAGCCGCGGGCCCACCTCGGCGCGGAACTGGGTGAGGAAGCGGCGGCTGTCGCCGGCCCAGTCGGCCAGCAGGGACCGGACGGCGGGGTCGGTGAACACCAGCCACAGCAGGTTCCGCTCGGTCGCGGGCACGGCCGCCACCCCCGGATAGAGCCGCTCGTAGGCGCGGTTCCAGCCGACGATGGTCCAGCCGGCGGTGATCGCGTACGCGGGGGAGGGGCCCAGCGCGTCCAGCAGCCGCTGCACGTGGGCCGGCATGCCGTCGGCAGCGCCCGCCGGGGCGGTGCCGCCGTGCCCGGCCAGCCGCAGCACGTACTCGTGCTCGGCCGGTGACATCCGCAGCGTGCGGGCCAGCGCGTCGACCACCTGGCGGGACGGCCGGATGTCGCGGCCCTGCTCGAGCCACGTGTACCAGGTGTGGCTCACGCCGGAGAGCAACGCGACCTCCTCCCGGCGCAGCCCCGGCGTCCGCCGCGGACCGCCGGCGGGCACCCCGGCGACCCGGGGGTCGACCTGGCGGCGGCGCGAGCGGAGGAACTCGGCCAGCTCGCGCCGGGCGGTGGCGGACACGGGGGCTCCTCCCCGGTCGGTGGTGGTGTCGGTACCAGTGTCGGCGCTGTCTCGGCGGATCGGGCGGATCGGCCTAGAGTCGCCGGACGTGACCATCGGCGAGGACCTCATCCCGGGACGCGAGTCCCACAGTGCGACGCACAGCCCCCTCAAGCCGCGCAGCTACGAGGTGACCGACGGCATCGCCAAGGCCCCGGCGCGGGCGATGCTGCGCGCGGTCGGCATGGGTGACGACGACTGGGAGAAGCCGCAGATCGGCGTCGCCTCGTCCTGGAACGAGATCACCCCCTGCAACCTGTCGCTGGACCGGCTGGCCAAGCGGGCCAAGGAGGGCGTGCACGCCGCCGGCGGCTTCCCGCTGGAGTTCGGCACCATCTCGGTGTCCGACGGCATCTCCATGGGTCACGAGGGCATGCGCGCCTCGCTGGTCAGCCGCGAGGTCATCGCCGACTCCGTCGAGACGGTGATGTTCGCCGAGCGCCTCGACGGCTCGGTGCTGCTCGCCGGCTGCGACAAGTCGCTGCCCGGCATGCTCATGGCCGCCGCGCGCCTGGACCTGGCCAGCGTCTTCCTCTACTCCGGCTCGACGCTGCCCGGGAAGCTCGGGGACCGCGACGACCTGACGATCATCGACGTCTTCGAGGCCGTCGGCGCCTGCGCCCGCGGGTTGATCACCCAGGACGAGCTGGCCGCCGTCGAGCGGGCCGCCTGCCCGGGGATGGGGTCGTGCGGCGGCATGTACACCGCCAACACGATGGCCAGCGTGGCCGAGGCGCTCGGCATGGCCCTGCCCGGCAGCGCCGCCCCGCCGGCGCCCGACAGCCGCCGTGACGCGTTCGCCGTCGCCTCCGGCGAGGCCGTGGTCAACCTGCTGCGCCAGGGGATCACCGCCCGCCAGATCATGACCCGGGAGGCGTTCGAGAACGCCATCACCGTGGTCATGGCGCTGGGGGGGTCGACCAACGCCGTCCTGCACCTGCTGGCCATCGCGCACGAGGCCCAGGTCGACCTCACGCTCGACGACTTCAACCGGATCGGCGACCGCACCCCGCACCTGGCCGACGTGAAGCCCTTCGGCCGGTTCGTCATGACCGACATCGACCGCGTCGGCGGCGTCCCGGTCGTGCTGCGCGCGCTGCTGGACGCCGGCCTGCTGCA
The DNA here is from genome assembly GCA_035639575.1 of Geodermatophilus sp. Taxonomy (GTDB): domain Bacteria; phylum Actinomycetota; class Actinomycetes; order Mycobacteriales; family Geodermatophilaceae; genus Geodermatophilus. The sequence continues at coordinate 4,759 of DASQXT010000446.1, read as the reverse complement.
CGGCGACACGCTCACCGTCACCGGCAAGACGATGGCCGAGAACCTCGCCGAGATCGCCCCGCCGGACCTCGACGGCACGATCGTGCACGCGATGGAGAACCCGATCCACCGGACCGGTGGCCTGACGATCCTGCGCGGCTCGCTGTCGCCCGAGGGGGCCGTCGTCAAGTCGGCCGGGTTCGACGCCGAGGTCTTCGAGGGCACCGCCCGCGTCTTCGACGGCGAGCAGGGCGCCATGGACGCCGTCACCGAGGGCACGCTGCAGGCCGGCGACGTCGTCGTCATCCGCTACGAGGGGCCGCGCGGCGGGCCGGGCATGCGGGAGATGCTCGCCGTCACCGGCGCCATCAAGGGCGCGGGCCTCGGCAAGGACGTCCTGCTGCTCACCGACGGCCGGTTCTCCGGTGGGACGACGGGCCTGTGCGTCGGTCACGTCGCGCCCGAGGCCACCGACGGCGGCCCGATCGCGTTCGTGCAGGACGGCGACCGCATCCGGCTGGACCTCACCAGCCGCACCCTCGACCTGCTGGTCGAGGAGGACGAGCTGGCCCGCCGCCGGGCCGGGTGGACGCCACTGCCCCCGCGGTACACCACCGGTGTCCTCGGCAAGTACGCCAAGCTGGTGAGCTCGGCGGCGCAGGGCGCGGTCTGCGGCTGAGAAAGGACCCCCTTCCACCCCACCCTCCGCAAGCTCAGGGCGGGACCCTGGAAGGGGGCCGGCTCTCCCCCCACCACCCGGAGAAGGACCCTGGGAGGGGGCCGTTCCAGCACGTCACCGGGCAGGGCCGTCCCCCCATCGGGTGAGGACCGGGCCCTCCCACCTGTCGTCGGCCCGCCTGCCTGCCGACTGAGCAGGTGTGGACAAGCTGAGGTGGTGGCTCCTCGGGAGCACCGTGCCCGTGGGGACCGCCTGCGCGGTGTCCGCCGGCACGCCGGGTCCCGGACACGTCGGCGACCTCGCCCTCGGGGTGCTCGGCATCGCCACCGCGGTCGTGCTGTGGACCGCCGGGCGGTCGAAGCAGTCCGGGTGGCGGGGCTGGCGGTTGTTCGCCTGGGCCCCGCTGATGCCGGTGGTCGGCCTGGTCGTGGTCACGGTCGCGGCACCGGACTCCCCGCTGGAGCAGGTGGCCCTGCGCTGGCTGCCCACCGTCCCCGGCTACGTGCTCGCCGTCGTCGGCATCCTCACCCTCGTCGCCCCCTCGCGGCTGCGCGGCGGAGCCCGCCCGGCCGTCGAGCTCACCCTCTTCCTGATCGCCTGCGTCCTCGTCGTGCAGGTGCTGGTGCTCGGCCCCGAGGTCGGCTGGCTGGACCTCGACCCGAGCGGTCGTGCCGTCCTCGCCGCGGCCGTCGTCGTCACCTCGGCCACCGTGGCCGCCGCCGTCCTCCTCCTGGGCGTCATCGAGGGCCGCCGCCAACCCATGGCGCTGGTGCTGCTGGCCGCGACGACGCTGCTCGCCCCCGGCCGGGCGCTGGGCACCTCGGCGATGCTGACGGAGGAGCACGCCGTCGGCGACGTCGGCCGGTTCCTCGTCGCCGGCGGGCTGGTGCTGCTCGGCGCCGCCGCCCTGCTCGACCCGGGCCCGTGCCCGGACGCCTCGCCGCAGCCGCGCACCGGCCGCTCCACGCACCTGCGCCAGCTGCTGCCCCACCTGGCCATGACGGTCGCCTGCTTCGGGGCGGCCGCGGTGTCGCTGACCGGTCACCGGATCAACCCGGTGATCGCCGTCGGGGGTTCGCTGTGCGCCGTCCTCGCCGTGCTGCACCGCTGGCTGACCGCCCGCGAGGAGCAGCTCCTGGGCGCCCGGCTGCGGCGCAGCGAGGCGTACTTCCGCTCCCTGGTCGCCACCAGCAGCGACGCCGTCCTGATCCTCGACGGCGACCTGCGGGTCACCTGGTCCTCGGCGACCCTGGGGACGACGCTCGGCAGCCCCACCGCGGTGCCGGTGGGTGCCGACCTGCTCGAGCTGGTGCACCCCGAGGACGCGCTGCCCGTCGCCCGGGCCCTCAGGCCGCCGGCGGCCGGGGACGCAACGCCCCTCGACGTGCTGCGGCTGCGGCTGCGGCACGCCGACGGCACCTGGCGGCACCTGGAGGCCAGCCTCACCGACCTGCGGTCGGACACCGTCGTGGGCGCCGTCGTGCTGCACTGCCGCGACACCACCGAGCGGGTCGCACGCGAGCGGGCGCTCGAGCAGGTCGCGTTCACCGACCCCGTGACCGGGCTGCCGAACCGGGCCGGCTGCGAGCAGCAGCTCGAGCTGGCCCTGGCCGAGGGCGGGACCGCCTGCCGCAGCCTGCTGCTGGTCGAGCTCGACGGCCTCGAGGAGGTGCGTGAGGACGCCGGCCGCGACGTCGTCACCGCGGTGCTGGTCGAGGTCGGTCGGCGACTGCGGGCCACCGTGCGCGCCAGCGACGCGGTCACCCGGGTGGGCGGTGGCGCCTTCGCCGTCCTGGCCGAGGGCGGGCCGCACGCCGTCGACCTGCTGGCCGACCGCTGCCTGTCGGTGATCGAGCAGCCACTGGACACCGCCGCCGGGCTCTTCGACCTCAGCGCCAGCATCGGCGTGGTCGACCTGGGCGCCGCCGAGTCGGTCGCCGACCTCATGACCCGCGCCGAGCTCGCCGTGCGGGCGGCGGCCGCCGCCGGCACGGGCACCGCGCTGCGGTACCGGCCGGCGCTGGGCAGCGCGGCCGAGCGGCGCGCCCGGCTGCGGGAGGACCTGCCCGGCGCCTGGGACCGCGGCGAGCTCTCGGTGCTCTTCCAGCCGGTGGTCTCGCTGAGCGAGCGGCGGGTGACCGGCGTCGAGGCGCTGCTGCGCTGGAAGCACCCCCAGCTCGGGGAGGTACCCCCGGCGGAGTTCGTCCCGATCGCCGAGCGCGCCGGCGTCGTGGGCGAGCTGCAGCGCTGGGCGCTGCAGACCGCCGCCGAGGCAGTGCTGACCCTCCCGCACGCCGCCGCGCCGCTGCGGCTGGGCGTCAACATCTCCGCCTCGCACGTCGCCGCGCGCAGCCTGGTCCGCGACGTCGCCACCGTGCTGCAGTCGACCGGGCTGGCGCCCGAGCGGCTGATCCTCGAGATCACCGAGGCGACCCTGATGTCCGAGGGCGAGCACGTGGCCGCCGACATCGAGGCGCTGCGCCTCATGGGGGTGCACGTGGCGCTCGACGACTTCGGCACCGGCCGCTCGTCGCTGGCGCACCTGACCCGGCTGCCGATCGACGTGCTCAAGCTCGACCACGCCATCGTGCTGCGCGTCGACCGCGACCCGAAGGCCCGCGCGCTGTGCGAGTCGGTCGTGGCGATCGCCGGGGCGCTGGGTCTGGACGTCGTCGCCGAGGGCGTGGAGACGCCGGCCCAGCTGGGCGCGCTGCGCGCCGCGGGTTGCGGCTTCGCGCAGGGCTTCCTGTTGGCGCGGCCGATGCGCCTGCTCGACCTCGTCGGCGTGCTCGACGACGGCGCCGGCCTGCTGTGGCCGGGCCTCGTCGGATCCCGCTGATGCCCGCCGTCCGAGCCGCGGGCCCGGTCCTCGTCCTGCTCGGGCTGCTCGCCGCGGCCACGGCCGTCCTGGAGCTGACCCGGTCCCCGCTGGCGCCCGCCCTGGTCCCGGCCTGCCTGGCCCTCGGTTCCGGCGCGGCGGCGGTCGTGGCCGGGCGTGGCGCCGTCCGGCTGCCGGGCCGGTCCGCGCGGCCGTGGCGGGCACTGGGGGCGGCGCTGGTCCTGCTGGCCGTGGGTCAGGTCCTCGCCACCGTCCGCGCCGGCGCGGACCTGGAGTTCGGCGGCGCCGAGGACGTGCCGATGCTGCTGGCGGTGCCGCTCGCGGTCCTGGCCGCGCTCCGGCTGCTGCCCCCGCGGTCGCGCCGGTGGCCCGGCTGGCGCACGGTGCTCGACGGCCTCGTCGCGACGCTGGCGGTCGCCGTGTCCGGGCACGTGCTGCTGGCCGCGCTGCTCACCGGCGTCGAGGGTGCGGCCGACGGGCTGATCGCCGTCGGCTACCCGGGAGTCGGGGCCGTCCTCGTCGGCATCGGGCTGGTCACCGTCACCGGGGTCCGCGGCGCGCGCCGCGGCGCCGCGGTCTGGCTGCTCGTCGCCTCCGTCGCGATGGCGGCGGTCGCGATCGGGGGTGCGCTCGGCCGGACGCTGGGCAGCACCGCGGCCACCGTCGTCACCGAGCAGGCCTGGATGGCCATGCTGGCCGCGAGCGTGCTGGCCGTGCGGTCGGACCCCGGCGAGCCGACGACGCCGGACCTCGACCGGCCGATCGTCGCGCTGCGCGGCCTGGTGCTGGCCTCGGGCGTGGCCTCGGGCGCGCTGCTGCTGCTCCTCGCCGGCGTGCTGGCCGGGCGGGGGATCGACCCGGTGGAGGCCGGCGGGGGAGCGGTGCTGGTCGCCCTCACCTCGCTGCGCACCGTGCTGTGGGCCGGCGACGGCTACCGGCTCACCCGGCGCCTGGTGCGCACCGAGGGGTACTTCCGCGCGCTGGTGCACAGCGGCGACGCGGTCACCGTCGTCCTCGACGGCACCGGCCGCATCGGCTGGACCTCGGGCGCCGTGGAGGCCCAGCTCGGCTGGACCGACCGCGACCTCACCGGGCGGCTGCTCGCCGACCTGCTCCACGAGGCCGACCGCGACCTCGTCCCCCGGGTCGTGCTGGCCGTCCGCGGCGGCACCACGGTGGGCCTGCTGCCCGCGACCGCGCGGCTGCGCGCCCGCGACGGCGGCTGGCGCGACGTCGAGCTCACCGGGGCCGCCCCCTCCGGC
>DASQXT010000445.1:0-7798 GCA_035639575.1 Geodermatophilus sp. | reverse complement strand
CGCCCTGGGCCACGGCACCCTGCAGGACGCCGAGGTGACGCTCGTGGACCTCACCGGCGCCCACGACGCGCCGATCCCGCTCAGCGGCGACCCGGCCCGCTACACCGCGGCCGGCCCCTGGGACGCCACGGTGACCCTCCCCGCCGAGCTCGGGGCCGGCCGCCACCACCTCTCCGTCCTGCTGGGCGACCCCACCCCCGGCGGGCCGGTGACCATCGCCACCGTCGAGCTGCAGGTGCTGGCCGCGCCGGCCGTCGTCCCCCCGGCCGCGGAGCCGGCCTCCACCACCCCGGTGGCCGTGGTCAACGTGGGCCTGCGGTCGGACACGGGTGTCCAGGCGGCGGAGGCCGGCGCCACCCGGACCGGCGCGCTGGCCACGGGTGCCGGTCTGCTGGTGCTCGGGGGCGTGGCTGCCGCCGTCGTCCGTACGAGGCGCGGTCCGGGTGTCGACGACTAGCCAGATCCGCCAGCGGATCGGTCGAGTGCCCGGCGGCAACTGCCGTATCGACGCGCATCCGGGCGGACCCCGTCCATCAGGTCCTGCCGAGGAGTGTCCCGTCCCAGGTCACACTCTGGTCACACCCTGTCCCACGTGACCCGCGCCGCGTGTCCGGTACTCAACCGAACTGACCGGTCACCTTACGTTCCGCGGCAGTCAGCGCCGCTGGGGCGCTGCGGTCGCCGGAAGGTGCCCCCCATGTCCAGCCCCACCCTGTCCCGCCGGCCGCTGCAGCGCCTGGGCCTCGCCGGCATCGGTTCCGCCGTGCTGCTCGTCGGGATCGCCTCCCCCGCGCTCGCCGCGACCGGGGTCGTCATCCCGCTCGCCCCGACCGAGGTCGCACTGCTCAACTACCCGGCCGAGAACTACGGCGGGGAGCCCATGGACCCCATGACCGGTGCCGCGGGTGCGCCCGAGCCCGTGGTGGTCCAGTACGGCGACACGCTCACCGTGGACCTGGCCGACCAGCTCGACCCCACCAACGCCGAGGTCCAGATCGTCTTCCCCGAGGACGCCGACGCCGACGGTGTCCCGGACCACGCCTACTCCACGGCCGGCACGCCCGACCCCTCGACGGCCAACACGATCGACCCGCTGGTCGTGACCGTGGTGGGCAACGACCTGGAGATCACCCTGCCGGCCGACGACGGCGTGAACGGGCCGCTGGCCACCCTCGCCATCGCGCCGGTCGAGACCGACAGCACCGTCCTGGGGCCGGAGTTCACCTTCATCGACCCGTCGCTCGAGTACGCCCTGGACTTCAGCGCCACGGCCCCGACCGCCCCCGTCCTGGCCCCGCAGCTGGTCGCGATCGCGCAGGTCCCCTGCGATCTGAGCTCGACCACGCCATGCCCGGTCGCGGTGACCGCGGGCACGGCCTTCACCCTCGACCTGCCGGCGGACTCGTTGCTGCGGGACCTCGGCCTCGCCGACCTGACCGGTGTGCAGGTCGCGCTGCAGAACACCGACGACCCCACCGCCGCACCGGTGCTGCTCGAGACCCAGGTGAGCGGCTCCACGGCGACGGTGGCCCTGCCCGCTGAGCTGCCCGCCGGTTCCTACGCGCTCGTCCTCGGCTCGCCGACGACGTCGGGCCTGTCGATCGTGATCGCGGAGCTGACCGTGTCGGCCCCGGCCGTCACGCCGCCCCCTGCGACGGAGACCGTGGCCCCGGCGCCCCAGGCCGTCGTGGTCAACGCCGGCCTGCGCTCCAACACCGGCGTCGAGGCCGTCGAGACCGGCTCCACCGGAGGCCTCGCCATCGCCGCCGGTGCCGGGATGCTCGTCCTGGCGGGTGTGGGTGGCGTCGCCGTCGCCCGCACCCGTCGTCGTCCGGCTGACGAGGGCGGCACGTGCGCCTGACCCGACCGAGTCGGCGCACCGCCGCGACCGCGGCGGTCCTCACCCTCGGCCTCGCCGGGGGCACGGTGCTCGCCGTCGGCCTGGCCGACGGCGGGCAGCCGGCCGCGGCCACCGGGTCCCCCGACCCGGTGGCCGCGGCCACCGCGGCTCCGCCGCACGTCGAGGAGGCGCAGCCGACGCTGCCGCCGGCGGGGGTCACCCTGCCGACGCCCTCGTCCGACGTGCACGTCACCATCCCCGCACTGGACCTGGACCTCCCCGTCCTGCCCCTCAGCCCGCGGAACGGCACCATCAACCCGCCGACGCTGACCGCCGCCTACTGGCTCGACCCGTACGGCGACCCGGTCGGCAGCGCCGGGCAGGCCGACAACACCCTCTACCTCGCCGCCCACTCCACCGGCACCGGCGAGTACGGCTTCGACCCGCTCATGGAGTCCGACGGCGGCGGCAGCACCCTCGGGCCCGGCGACGTCATCGAGGTGAGCACCCCGCAGGGCACGGTCGACTACACCGTCGAGCGCACCGAGCGGTACGCCAAGGGCGAGCTGCCCGGCGCCACCGAGGTGTGGGAGGCCCACCCGGGCCGGCTGGTGCTCCTCACCTGCTTCCAGCGGGGGAGCGGCCGGGCCTCCACCGAGAACCTCGTGGTCTTCGCCGAGTCCTGAGAGAGGACCCCGTCCTCCACGAGCTCGTGCGGGGTCGGGGCACGAGGGTCATCCCTCAGGTGACGCGGGCGCGCGCGGTGGGGTACCCCTCGTGCGCCCCGCTCGCCAGCACGTCGCGCAGGCAGGCCATCGCGTCCCAGACGTCGACGAAGCGGGTGTACAGCGGCGCCGGCCCCAGCCGGACGCGGTCCGGCGTCCGGAAGTCCGGGACCACCCCCCGATCGACCAGCGCCTGGGTGAGCTGCCAGGCCGACGGGGAGGCGAGGGTGACGTGCGCGCCGCGGCGGGCCGGGTCGCGCGGCGAGGCCAGCGCGACGCCGTGCGGCGCCAGCCACGCGTCGGCCAGGGCGACGACCAGCTGACCGAGCGCCCGGCCCTTGGCCGCCAGCCGGTCGACCCCGGCCTCGGCCACCAGCCGGGCGCCGACCTCCACCGCGGCGAGCGCGAGCACCGGCGGCGTCCCCACGGCGAAGCGCTCGACGCCCGGGACCGGGTCGTAGGCCGGGCCCATGGCGAACTGGTCGCGCTGGCCGAACCAGCCCCAGATCGGCTGCCGCAGCTGCTCCTGCAGCTCGCGGCGCACGTAGAGGAAGGCCGGGGCTCCCGGCCCGCCGTTGAGGTACTTGTACGTGCAGCCCACGGCCAGGTCGACACCGTCGGCCGCCAGGTCGACCGGCACCGCGCCCGCGGCGTGCGACAGGTCCCAGACGACCAACGCCCCGGCCTCCCGCGCCAGACGGGTGACCGCGGCGACGTCGGCCAGCGCTCCGGAGCGGTAGGCGACCGCCGACAGGACGACGACGGCGACCCGCTCGTCCAGCGCCGCGGCCAGCACCGCCGGGTCCAGCCCCTCGTCCACGTCGGCGGGCACCTCGCGCACCGTCATCCCGCGCGACTGCGCCACCCCGGCGACCACGTAGCGGTCGGTGGGGAAGTCGTCGGCGGAGCAGACCAGCACGTCGCGGCCCGGCCGGGCGTCCGCGGCGGCCACCAGGAGCTTGTAGAGGTCGACCGTCGTCGAGTCGGCCACCAGCACCTCGCCCGGCCGCGCGCCGAGCACGCCCTCGGCGAGCAGGTCGCCCACCCGCGTGGCGGCGCCGACCCACGACGACCACGAGCGCACCAGCCCCCGCGCCCACTCCTCCTCGACCACCCGGGCGAGCGCGGCCGGCGTCTCCACCGGCATCCGCCCCAGCGAGTTGCCGTCCAGGTAGAGCAGCCCGTCCTCCCCGGCGCCGGCGAACCGTGCACGGAAGGCGGCCAGCGGGTCGGCGGCGTCGAGGGCCTCGGCGGCGGCCCGGGTCAGGTCCACGCCGTCCTGTCTACCCGTCGCCGCTACCGTCGCCGACCGTGACGCAGCTGCACGACCTCACCGCGCTGGAGCAGGCGGCCGCCGTCCGGTCGCGGGAGGTGAGCCCGACCGAGCTCGTCGCGCACGCGCTGCGCCGGGTCGAGGCCCTCGACGCCGGCCTCGGCGCCTTCCTCACCGTGACCCCGGAGCGCGCGCTGGCCGCGGCCCGCCGTGCCGAGCGCCGGCTGCGCGAGGGCGGCGACCTGCCGCCGTTGCTCGGCGTCCCGACGGCGGTCAAGGACCTCAACAACACCGCCGGCGTGCGGACGACGTTCGGCAGCAGCGTGCTCGCCGACAACGTGCCCACGGTCGACGACGCCGTGGTGACCCGGCTGGCCGAGGCCGGGACGATCAGCATCGGCAAGACCAACACGCCCGAGTTCGGCTTCCCCTGCTACACCGACAACGCGCTGGTGGGCCCGGCCCGCTGCCCGTGGGACCCCGGCCGGCTGGCCGGCGGCTCCAGCGGGGGAGCGGCGGTCGCCGTGGCCGCGGGGATGCTGCCGGTCGCGCAGGGCAGCGACGGCGGCGGGTCGATCCGCATCCCGGCCAGCGTCAACGGCCTGGTCGGCCTCAAGCCCGCCCGCGGCCGGGTGAGCAACGCACCCCTCGGCAGCGACGTCACCGGGCTGGGCACCAACGGCCCGCTGGCCCGCACCGTGCGCGACGCGGCGGCGCTGCTCGACGCGATGGCCGGGCCGGTGACCGGCGACCCGGCGTGGGCGCCGCCGCTGCCGCCCGGCGAGACCTTCCTCGGCGCCGCCGACCGGCCGGTCGGCCGGCTGCGGATCGGCCGGTACCTGGAGACCCCCACGGCCGACGCCGGGCTGGAGCCGGCGGTGCAGACCGCGTTCGACGACGCCGCCCGGCTGCTCGAGGAGCTCGGCCACGAGGTCGAGGACGTGCCACCCGGGCTGCTCGGCCCCGACGTCCTGACCGCCTTCGAGCGGGTGTGGAGCCTGTCCGGGACGCTGCTGCCGGTGCCGCCCGAGCGGATCGGCGAGCTGCGGCCGCTGACCCGGGAGCTGCGGGCCCGCGGCCTGGCGCTGTCGGCGCAGCAGGCCATGGAGGCGCTCACCGCGCTGCGGCTGTTCGCCCGCCGCTTCGTCGCGGCGACCGACCGCTACGACGTCCTGCTGGCGCCGGTCACGACGATGACGCCGCGGCCGCTGGGCTGGTTCGACGCCGACGGCGACGGCGCCGCGGACTTCGACCGGCAGGAGCGCTACGCCGCGTTCACCGCGGTCTTCAACGTCACCGGCCAGCCCGCGGTCAGCGTCCCGCTGCACTGGACCGACGACGGGCTGCCGGTCGGGACGATGCTCGTCGGGCGGCCCGCGGACGAGGTCACGCTGCTGTCGCTGGCCGCCCAGCTGGAGGCCGCCCACCCGTGGGCGCACCGACACCCGCCGTCCTGGGACTGACCATGAGAGCAACGGCGGGTGCCGGTAGGTTGAGGGGCGTGACCGTCGTCGAGACCCTCCTCGTCTACGCGGTGGCCCCGCTGGCCGTGATAGCCGTCCTGGCCCTGCTCACCCTCGTTCCCGGGCGGCGCAAGAAGGTGCGCTACAAGCCCGGCCAGGCGTGGGAGCACGAGCCGGTCTGGTACGAGCCGCACCCGGTCGGCGGTGGCGGCCACGGCCCCACCGAGGCGCACGGCCCGGCCGGCGTCCCGGGTGACGGGACCACCGCGCTGGGCTCGTCCATGTACCCGGAACAGCCCGGCGGGCAGCCCGGTGGGCAGAGCGCGGGGCACGGCGGCCGCGACGACAGGCACGGCGCCACCGGCGCACGCGTCCTGGCGGCCGGTCCCTCCGCCGCGGCCGCGGCGCGTCCGCTCGGCGGCGCCCGCGGGACCTGGTGAGCGACGTGACCGAGCTCGCGAGGTCACGCAGGAGCGCCGCACCGCCGGGCGCGGGGCCGACGAGCGCCAGCGAGGAAGCCCCGTGACCGTCCACCGCAGCACCCCCGACACCACCCACGGAGGCCGGAGATGACCCGCGTGCTCGAAGGGACGTCGCACGACACCGCGACGTCCGCCGGCACCATGGCGACGCGCGCCGACGAGGCCGAGGCCCCGGACTCGGTCTTCAGCAACCGCGAGCTGCTGCGCATCGACGAGGCGCTGACCATGTCCTCCCGGGAGACCGGGCTGCGCTTCACCCTCTACATCGGTGACCTCGGTGCCCAGACCCGGGCCCGCGCCGAGGAGCTCTTCGAGCGCTCCGGCTCCGACCTGCCCGACTCGGTGCTCATCGCCGTCTCACCCGGCCAGCGGGTCGTCGAGGTCGTCACGGGCGCCGCGGCCGCGCGCCGCCTGCCCGACCGCGCCTGCGCACTGGCCGTGCTGTCGATGACGAACGCCTTCGCCTCCGGCGACCTGGTGGGCGGCATCGTCAACGGCCTGCGCCAGCTGTCGGACCAGGCCGGTCACCCGCGGGGGCTGCGCACCCACTGAAGAAGGACCCCCGTCCTCCCCACCCCTCGCAGGCTCGGGGGAGGGCCCTGGAAGGGGGCCGTTCCAGTAGGTCACCAGGCTCGCGGCGAGCCTCGGGACGGAGCCGACGGGGCAGAGGCCGCTGGGCGACCAGCCGCCGAACGCGAGAGGCCCAGGACCCACCACCGGGTCCTGGGCCTCTCGCGTGCAGCAGCGGGGCCCTCCCTCAGTCGCTCTCGGCGGCGTCCCGCTCCCGGGCCCGCAGCGAGCGGGCGATCCCGTCGCGGCCCTCGACGACCAGCCGGCGCAGCGACGCCGGGTGCCCGGGGTCGGCCAGCCAGGCGTCGGCGGCCTGCACCGTGTGCAGCTCGACCACCGGCGGGAACAGGTACTGCACCGCGTTCTTGGCGATCTCGCCGGGACGCCGGTCCCACAGCGGGCGGATGTCGGCGAAGTACCGGTCGACGTAGCCGGCCGTGAGCGCCCGCTGGGCCGGGTGCCAGAAGCCCTGCAGCATCGCCTCGTGCACCGCGTTCGGGACGGTGTCGTCGTGGAACGCCCGCTGCCAGGTCTCCTCCTTGGCCTCCGCAGTCGGCCGCAGCGCCCGTGCGGTCGCGGCCCGCCGCTGCCCGGTCGCCGTGGCGTCGCGCGTCTCCTCGGCGGCGATCTCGGCGTCCCCGGCCGCGCCGATGGCGACCAGACCGTGCAGGAAGGCCCAGCGGGCGTCGGCGTCCACCGGCAGCCCCTCGACGACCCGGGAACCGTCGAGCAGGCCGCGCAGCACGGCGGCGTGCTCCTGGGTGCGGGCGGCGGCGGCGAAGGTGCGCGACCACTGCAGCTGCGTGTCGCTGCCCGGCTCCGCGGCCTCGAGGGCGGCCAGCGCCTTGTCGGCCAGGGCCCGCCAACCGGTCTCGGCCCAGCGCGGGTCGGCGTAGCTGGTCAGCGCCGACTGCACCCGGGCCAGCAGCGACTGGACGACGCTGATCTCGGTCTCGGCGTCCACCCCGGCCAGCACCAGCGCCACCCAGTCGCGGGCCGGCAGCTCGGCGTCCCGGGTCATGTCCCAGGCCGCCGACCAGCACAGCGCGCGCGCCAGCGGGTCGGGGATGGCGCCGATCGACTCCTGCAGGGTGGCCAGCGAGCGCTCGTCCAGTCGCAGCTTGGCGTAGGTCAGGTCGTCGTCGTTGACCAGCACGAGGTCCGCCACGGGGTGGCCGGCGAGCTCGGGGACCTCGGTCAGCTCGCCCTCGACGTCCAGCTCCACCCGGGTGCGCCGGGTCAGCCCCTCGGGCCCCCTGTCGTAGAGGCCCACGGCCAGCCGGTGCCGCCGCAGCACCGGGTGCTCGGGCACCGCGGTCTGCTGGATCGCGACGCGCGTGTAACGGCCGTCGCCGGACAGCTCGAGGACCGGCCGCAGCGTGTTCACCTGGCTGGTCTCCAGCCACTGCCGCGCCCACTCGGTGAGGTCGCGGCCCGTGCTCTCC
>DASQXT010000444.1:0-4420 GCA_035639575.1 Geodermatophilus sp. | reverse complement strand
CGCGTCGAGGTCGGCGAGGTCGGAGCGCAGGGTGATGCGGGCGCCGGCGGCGCGCTCGTCGTCGAGCAACGCGTTCAGGTCACCGAGCGTCGGCTGCGGCCGGTGGCCGGTCGCGTCGATCCCGTGCTCGGTGTCCCGCAGCAGGCCGAGGATCTCACGGAGGTCGGCCAGGGCGCGCTGGGAGTTGGCCTGGATGGCGCCCGCCGTCTCCCGGGTCTGCGCCGGCGTGAGGTCGGTGCGGAACGCCAGCGCCCCGGCGTGCAGGGTGACCAGCGAGAGCCGGTGCGCCAGCACGTCGTGCATCTCCCGGGCGATGCGCGTGCGCTCGTTGGCCCGGGCGGTGGCGACCTGCAGCGCCTGTTCCCGTTCGGCGCGTTCGGCGCGGTCGCGCCGTGCGGCGGCGAGGTCGCGCCGTGCACCGACGTACATGCCGACGGCGACGACGACGGCGGTCGTGAGCGCGCCCCAGGCGAGGTTCCAGGCCTGACGTGGGTCGGGCTCCACGGCCAGGTAGATCTGGCTGCTCAGGAGGGACAGCGCCGCGGTGGGCAGGATCTCCCGCCAGCGGCGGCGGGCGGCCAGTGACCCCTGGCAGACGATCCAGGCACCGACCGCGCCGGCCGAGAGTGCGGTCGCGGCCACCGTCAGGGAGGTGACGAGCAGCGGCCGGTGCCGACGGAACGGCACCGCGGCCAGCGCGAGGACGGCGAGCACCAGGTCGATCCAGAACAGCGCCCGCGCCGAGTGCCACTGGGCATCGGCGGTCGTCAACCAGTTCAGCCCTCCGACGACCACTGCGAAGAGCAGGTAGGCCCAGGTCGCCCGCGTCGCGGTGAGCGCGCGGCGCGTGGGCTGGGCCGAGGTGGACACGAGCCGAGGCTAGGGCTGCGCAGCCCCCCGCCACATCAGACGGAAGTCGACGCGATCTCGACTTCGGTCGAGCGGGCGCCGACCGAAGCCTGATGTGGGCGCCTCGCCCCCGGACGCACGCTGAGTGCATGACCTCCATCGACCCACTGACCAGGCGCTCCAGCGCCGCCGTCGACTCGGACTCCGTCACCGGACCCGGGAGGCTCGACCCACGCACGCGATCCGCCCGGTCCCGCAGCGCCGTCGCGGTGTTGCCGCTGTACCGCCTCCACCTGATGCGGCTCGGATACCTGGTGATGGGCGTCGGTCTCGCCGTGGTGAAGTGGCCAGTGGTCATCGGCTACGACCGCTCCACGCCGCTGTACGAGGGCGTCGTGGCCGTTCTGCTCACCGCGATGTCACTCCTGGCGTTCCTGGGGTTGCGGTATCCGGTCCGACTGCTGCCGATCCTGCTGTTCGAATCGGCATGGAAGCTCATCTGGTTGGCCGTCGTAGCCCTGCCCAGGCTGGCGGCCGGTGACATGGACACGGCCACACAGGACGTGATGATCAGCTGCCTGTGGGTCGTCATCATCCTGGCCGTCATTCCCTGGCGATACGTCTGGAAGCAGTACGTCACCGCACAGGGAGACAGGTGGCGATGACCTGCTCCCGGTGACCTCCGCGGCCTGCTGACGTTGCGGCGGGGCTACTGGCCGGTGTGATCAGCCGGCCCGACCTTGCGGCCTGCACGAGGCGGCGCCGTCCCCGCACGACCACCCGGCCGGACGGCGGTGGCGCCGTGCTGGTGCACCCGGCGGGTCGGGGAATCCACGCCCGCCACCCCGTCCAGCTCACCGGCGGCATCGGCGTGGACCTGCAGCGTCGTCAGAGTCCGGTCCTGCGTGTCGTGCAGGCAGAACCGGTGATGCCGCTTCGACGCCGCCTCCCACGGCCCGAACTCCTCGGGCAGATCCCACTCCACCCGTGCGACAGCGCAACTCGATGCCCTCGAGCACCTGCCGGTGATACCGGAACGGCCGCCGGCGCACCCCTGTTCGGGCTGGGCAGCAACGGCACTGGACCGTGGCCCTCCTGCCCGGCGATTCCACTCATCGATGACCGAGCCCTGCAGGGACCTCGACACGCGAACCAGGCCATCGGGGTGGCGTACCGTCCAGGCACGGAGCCGCTCAGGTTCCCGATGAGGGAGCACGACATGGCCGACAAGTCCCCTCGACACTCGATGTCGAAGAAGTCCGGCAAGTCGATCAAGGAGAAGCGCACAGAGCGCAAGGCCAAGGCCGACGCCACGGCCCAGATGGAGCGGCTGACACGGGACAAGAAGCACTGAGCCTCGTCGGCCCCTCAGCCTGCGCAGCGCCGCAGTCGAAACCGACCGGCGGTCACGTCCCGTCTCTCTGCACCGCTACAGCGGCCTGAGGGCCCCAGCGGATCGCCCACCCTGTGGCCGCGCCCATCGACCTCTACAAGGGATCCGCGCCATGAGCACCGCATCACGACTCCCACACACGAGCACCGACTCTCGGGCCACGGGCCAGCGGTCCGCCGACCTCCTCACCACCAGTGCAGTGCAGGAGCGTGCGGACATCGAGGAGGACCGACGCCAGCAGCAGGAACTCGACGACGCAGAGCTGGGCGGGGAGGCCTGAACGCCGCGCACTCCCGGTCGCCCCGACCATGCCACCGTGGGGCCGATGCGTCCTGCGTGGGCGTCACGACGCACCAGTCAGCGCCGTACACCGTCCGGCGCGGAGCGCGGGTGGTCGCAGGCCGATCGATGGGCAAGGCGACCGCAGATCCGCTCCACGCAGAGCAGCCCCGCGTGCGGGTTGCTCCACGCGAGGCCTGACCCACGGCCAGGCCCAGGAGCGGTCGGTCGGTTGCGGTCGGCCACCACACCCACCGGCGAAACGCCTTCCGAACGGCCTCTGCTCCCTCGACTCATGGGTTCCTGAGTGGACCGCTCCGGGCACCAGTCGGGAGCCGGATGGCAAGGCATGTCCACGAGCCATCCGACCTGTGCCGGCGGGGACTGTCCCAGCAGGCGGCTTCGGGGCCAGCTGGTGCCACGGGCATGCCCGTTCGGGAGGCATCGCCCATCAGGTGGCCATCGACCGACGGGCGACGTCGTCCGAGGTCTTCGCCAGGCGCTGGTCATGCTGCTCTTCTCGGCCGTTCTGGCCCTCGTAGTCGCAGAACTGGGGTTCGCACTGCAGGGCGGCGAGTTCCGGTCGAAGGTCGCGATCGCGGTGATGGTCATCGCCGGTGGCGTGTTGTTCGGCCCGGGCTGACAGCGGCGGTCGCCCGGAGTGGGCTGCTCAAGCACACCACAGGTCACGACGATGCCGGTATGCCCCTCAGCCGTCAGCAGTGAGTTTCGCAGCAGTTCGTCCTAGTGCATCTCGGAATTTCGAGTCGGATACGGCGCTGCGGTGGACCCTGCAGGACAAGGAAGAATGGTGGTCAACCGCGGCACTCGGTTCCGATTCTTGACAGTCAGGCTATGGTAGACCATGGCAGAGGTACGACATACATACTGCGACCAGTGTGGACACAAGTCAGGCTTCACGAGATTCTGTCCCCACTGTGGCGCACCGGGAACGGATCGTCCATACACCCCCAGTGTGCCGCGACCCGGTTACTGCCCCGGCTGCGGTGAAGAATATTCGACTGTGACATCAAAGTATTGCTCGGTGTGTGGCGTGCCACGCTCGGTGGGTCTTCCGGACAACGCAGAACCTCACTGCTGCAGTTGCGGAAAGCAGATAGCAACTGCCTCATCCGAGTACTGCTCCCACTGTGGGGGCAAGGTGCTCCATCGGTGACGGTCTCCTGTTGCGTCCGTGGACAAGACTCCTTCGGGGTCGGAAGGTCCAGGGCTCCGGACATCAGGTCGCTGACGCGGCCGGTGCGTGCGACCTGCTCGCGGCCAGCGTCGTGCCCGAGGAAGGCGACCTGGGTGGACTGAACCGCCCCGGCGGGTCCGGAGACTTCAGTCCTCGAGGAGGATGAAGTCATGGCGAGTCGGACCACCCGTCGTTCGGCCGGGTACGGGCTCGTCCAGACCGCGTTGCTGTACCGGTTGCTGTCGTCCTCCTCTGCACCCGGGCGTGTCGTCCGTTGCGCCCAGCATTCCGGTGCTGAACGCGGGCGGACGCCTCATGCACTCGCGGCTGACAGGACGGATACTTCCGCCAGTACTTCTTCAGTCGGCTCTCCGGCGTCGTTCGCTACACCGAAACGGCACCGCAGTGACGTGGTCCCGCGGGTGGGCAAAAGGCGACGACACACCGTCGAGGCCCGCCGACTCGTCCGCGGCCACCTCCGCCGACGTCTGACTGCGGCGGGCGAACCACCAACTGCGCACAGCTGCGGTTCTCAGGGCGAAAACACAGGTGACCTGCGATGTGATCTCAGGAAGGTCGGTCACTGTCGACTCGCGTCGAACGCGCAGGTGATGCAGCCGGCGTGGCGATGACCGTGAACAGCAGGAGCGGACCGTCCTCGACAGTATTGTATGAATAAGGGATGCATGACCTTGTGGACG
>DASQXT010000443.1:0-4477 GCA_035639575.1 Geodermatophilus sp. | reverse complement strand
GACCCGGTCACCGCCGAGCGCGAGCAGTGGGACGACGGCAACAACACCCTCGCCGTCGCCCCGCGGCTGGCGGTGGCCTACGAGCGCAACACCGTCACCAACGCCGCGCTCGAGGCGGCCGGCATCGAGGTGGTGCCGATCGCGGGCGCGGAGCTGGGCAGCGGCCGCGGCGGACCGCGGTGCATGTCCTGCCCCGTCGCCCGCGACCCCCTGTAGCGGCCGTCCCTGCGGGGACGGCCGCTACAGGCCCTGGGCCAGGCGGTGGTAGGCCGCCCCCCAGCGCAGTTCCTTCGCCAGCGAGCGCCGCGTGGTGTCGGCGTCGATGAGCACCAGCTCGGTCGCGAACACCTCGGCCAGGTCGGTGAGCTCGTCGGCGCCGATCGCGGTCGAGAGCACCGTGTGGTGGGGGCCGCCGGCGGTCAGCCAGCCCTCGGTCGCCGTCTCGAAGTCCGGCCGTGGCTGCCACACCGCGCGGGCCACCGGCAGGTTGGGCAGCGGCTCGTCGGGCTCGACGACGTCGACCTCGTTGGCCACCCAGCGGAACCGGTCGCCCAGGTCGCACCAGCCGACGACGACGCCCGCGCCCGGCGCCGCGGTGAAGACCAGGCGCGCCGGGTCCTCGCGGCCACCGATCGACAGCGGGTGCACCTCGACCCGCGGGCGGTCGCCGGCGATGGTCGGGCAGACCTCGAGCATGTGCGCGCCGAGGATCTTCGGCGTCCCGGTGAGGTCGTAGGTGTAGTCCTCCATGAAGGAGGTGCCGCCGGGCAGCCCGGCCGCGGCGACCTTGAGGGTGCGCAGCAGCGCCGCGGTCTTCCAGTCGCCCTCGCCGCCGAAGCCGTACCCGTCGGCCATCAGCCGCTGGACGGCGAGGCCGGGGAGCTGGCGCAGCCCGCCGAGGTCCTCGAAGTTCGTGGTGAACGCGGTGAAGCCGCCGTCCTCGAGGAAGCTGCGCAGCGCCGCCTCGATGCGGGCCTGGTAGCGCACCGACTCGTGCTGCGGCCCGCCCGGGCGGGCGTCGTCGGCGAACGCGTACAGGTCGCCGTACTCCTCGACGAGGGCGTCGACGGCCTTGTCCTCGACGGCGTCGACCACGGCGACCAGGTCGTTGACGCCCCAGGTGTTCACCGACATGCCGAAGCGGATCTCGGCCTCGACCTTGTCGCCCTCGGTCACCGCGACGTTGCGCATGTTGTCGCCGAAGCGCGCCAGCCGCAGCGACCGGGCGGCGGCAGCGGCCGTGGCCGCCCGCGCCCACGAGCCGACCCGGGAGCGCACCCGCGGGTTGGACACGTGGCCGGCGACCGTCGTGCGCGGCATGCGCAGCCGGGTGAGCACGAACCCGTACTCCCGGTCGCCGTGCGCGGCCTGGTTGAGGTTCATGAAGTCCATGTCGATCGTCGCCCACGGCAGGGCGGCGTCGGCCTGGGTGTGCAGGT
Source organism: Geodermatophilus sp. (assembly GCA_035639575.1). Taxonomy (GTDB): domain Bacteria; phylum Actinomycetota; class Actinomycetes; order Mycobacteriales; family Geodermatophilaceae; genus Geodermatophilus. The sequence goes on along the minus strand of DASQXT010000443.1, from coordinate 3,038 downwards.
GCAGCAGCGGCTTGCGCAGCGCGTCCAGCCCGCTGATCCACATCTTCGCCGGGGAGAAGGTGTGCATCCAGGTGACGACGCCGACGCAGCCCGGGTCCTCGTTGGCCTCGCCCATCGCGCGCCGGATGGCGGCGGCGTCGGTGAGCACCGGCTTCCACACCACCCGGACGGGCACCTCGGCGGCCTCGTCGAGTGCCGCGGCGACCCGCTGCGACTGCTCGGCGACCTGCTGCAGGGTCTCCTCGCCGTACAGCCCCTGGCTGCCGGTCAGGAACCAGATCTCGTGCCCCTCGAACGGGTCGTCGACCACGGCGGGACCTCTCCTCACTGTCCGTAGACGTTCTGGTAGCGGGCGTACAGCGAGTCGATGTCCGACTGTGCGATGGGCAAGGGCTCACCGAGCTGGCGGGACAGGTGCACCGTGCGGGCGACGTCCTCGGTCATGACCGCGGCCTTGACCGCGGCCTTCGCCGACGGGCCGATCGTGAAGACGCCGTGGTTCTGCATGAGCACCGCCGGGGACCGGGAGTCACGCAGCGTGGCGACGATCCCCTGGCCGATCGAGTCGTCGCCGATGAGCGCGAACGGGCCGACCGGGATCGGCCCGCCGAACTCGTCGGCCATCGCGGTGAGCACGCACGGGATCGGCTCGGCCCGCGCCGCCCAGGCCGTGGCGTAGGGGCTGTGCGTGTGCACCTGCCCGTTGACCTCGGGCACGTGCCGGTAGACGTAGGCGTGCGCGTCGGTGTCGCTGGAGGGCTTCTTGACCCCGTCGACGGGGTTGCCGTCGAGGTCGCAGACGGTGATGCCCTCCCAGGTCAGCTCGTCGTAGAGGACGCCGCTGCCCTTGATGACGAACAGGTCCTCGCCGGGCACGCGCTCGGACACGTTGCCGGAGGTCCAGGTGACCAGCCCGTTGCGGGTCAGTTCGGCGTGCAGCGCGGCGACGTGCTCCCGCTGCGCGCGGTGGGTGCCGCGCTCGGTGCGTGGCTGGGTGGCGGTCATGTCGGCTGCTCCTCGGGACGTGGTCACGGACGGGGACTCACACGCACGTCACGGCGGCCCGCTCGACCGGGAGCCCGGCGACGTACCGCTGCATGAACGCGTCGAAGCCGGCGACGTCGGCCGGTTCGGGCTGGGCGGTCTGCAGGCTGGTGCCGGTGAAGACCGCCGTGTCCAGGTAGTCGGCCAGGTCCTGTCCCGGCGCGCGTCGGGCGGCGAAGGCGGCCAGGACGGCGATCCCCCAGGCGCCACCCTCGGCAGCGACGTCCCCGACGGACACCGGGGTGTCGATGGCGGCGGCCAGGAAGCGCTGCGCCACGCCCTTCGTCCGGAACAGGCCACCGTGCGCGAACATCCGGTCCAGCCGCACGCCCTCGGTCTTCTGCAGGACGTCCATGCCGATCCGCAGCGTGGCGAGGGACGCGAACAGGTGCGTCCGCATGAAGGTGGCGAGGTCGAACCTGCTGTCGGGGGACCGCACGAACAACGGCCGCCCCTCCTCGAGGTCGGTGATCGGCTCCCCGGAGAGGTAGTTGTAGGCCAGCATCCCGCCGCCGTCGCTGGCGCCACCGAGCGCGGCGGAGAACAGGATCTCGAAGACCGCCGACGGGTCCGTCTCGGCACCCAGCGCCCGGGCGAACTCGGTGAACAGACCGACCCAGGCGTTCACCTCACTGGCCCCGTTGTTGCAGTGCACCATGGCCACCGGGTCACCGGCCGGCGTGGTCACGAGGTCGAGCTCGCGGTGCGCCCGGGTGAGCTCGCGCTCGAGCACGACCATGGCGAAGATGCTCGTCCCGGCGGAGACGTTGCCGGTGCGCGGGGCGACGGAGTTGGTGGCGACCATCCCCGTGCCCGCGTCACCCTCGGGTGGGCACAGCGGGGTGCCGGGACGCAGCCGCCCGGTCGGGTCGAGCAGCGTCGCGCCCGCCTCGGTGAGCTCGCCGGCCGGATCGCCGGCGGACGCGATCCTGGGCAGCAGGTCGGCGAGGGTCAGCTCGACCCCGGCCTCGGCGGCCAGCTGGTCGAACCGGTCCAGCATCGGAGCGGAGTACCCGCCGGTGCCGGCGTCGATCGGGAACATGCCGCTGGCATCCCCGATGCCGAGGACCTTCTCGCCCGTGAGCTGCCAGTGCACGTAGCCGGCCAGGGTCGTCAGGTGGTCGAGCCGACCGACGTGGTCCTCGCCGTCCAGGATCGCCTGGTAGAGGTGCGCGACGCTCCACCGGTGCGGGATGTTGACGCCGAACTCCGCGCTGAGCCGCTCGGTCGCCGGGCCCGTGTGCGTGTTCCGCCAGGTGCGGAACGGCGTCAGCAGCTCACCGTCGGCGTCGAACGCCAGGTAACCGTGCATCATCGCCGAGACGCCGAGCGCGCCGACTCCCGCCAGCTCGACCCCGTGGCGTCGCCGCACGTCGTCCGCCAGGGCCGCGACACTCTGCTGCACCCCTGCCCAGACGGCCTCCAGCGAGTACGTCCACCGCCGATCGACGAACTGGTTCTCCCAGTCGTGGCTCCCGACCGCGAGCGGAGCGTGGTCCGGGCCGACGAGCACTGCCTTGATCCGGGTCGATCCGAGCTCGATCCCCAGGGCCGTGCGCCCTCCGGTGATCGCTTCGCCGACATCCGTCGTCATCTCTCGCGGCCCATCCGTTCCTCCTCCGCCCGGCGGCCACGACGACGGCCGGACGGCCGCGTCGCCGCAGCGATGTTAGCGCTAACAGGGACTGGCGTCACACCCCCGCAGGTGTGCTCCCCACGGGGACCGGGCCGGTGCTGGACCGGACCAGCAGGACCGGCGGGACCGGTTGCAGGTGCAGCTCCCGTCCGGCCAGCCGGGCGAGCACGAGCTCCACGGCCCGGCGGCCGAGCTCGGCGAAGTCCTGCCGCACCGTGGTGAGCGGCGGGGTGAAGTAGGGGGCCTCGGGCAGGTCGTCGAAGCCGACGACGCTGATGTCGCGCGGCGCCTCGAGGCCCTCCTCGTGGAAGGCGGCGAGCAGGCCGAGAGACATCTGGTCGTTGGCCATGAACACGGC